>QIEJ01000269.1 GCA_003228585.1 Pseudomonadota bacterium | reverse complement strand
ACAAAATATTTAGATTTTCTCTGTGTCCTCTGTGTCCTCTGTGGTTCAAATCTTCTGGAGACTCACGCGTGACCGTTAAAAAACATACAGGCCCATGGCAGATGCCTGCGGGTGTCTTTGAGATGCCCCCCGGCAAAGCGGACTTCGTCCGGCGGTTGGAGAGGATCATGTTGGACTCTTTCCGCCGGTGGGGTTATCAGGAGGTGCGGACGCCGGCCATGGAGTATCTGGATACCATGGCACAGGGTCTGGATGCGGACGAACTGGATATGGCCTTCAAACTGGTGGACAGGCCCACCGGGAGGATGATGGCCCTCAGGTCCGATGTGACGCCCCAGATAGCGCGCATGGCCGCCCTGGCCATGCAGGATGTTCCGCGCCCTCTCAGGCTCTGCTATGTGGCTGATGTCTACCGGTATCCCGGGGACCCCAGCCACCCCGGAAGGGAGTTGATTCAGGCAGGTGCCGAACTTATGGGGTCAGATGACCCCCAGGCAGATGCCGAGGTTGTTGCCCTTGCCATCGATTCTTTAAGGTGTATGGGGCTTTCCGGCATCAAGATCTCCCTGGGACAGGCCCGATACACAAGAGGGTTGCTCAAGGAGTGCTCGCTGCCGGGGGAGACTGAAGACCTTCTCGTGGAAGCGGCCGGCCGCAAGGATGTCATGCGGATGTCCATGATTCTCGAGGATGCTCAGGTTCACGGCCCACTTGCCGAAGCCATGCTCTCACTTGCTCACCTTGGAGGCGGTATCGACATTCTGGAGCAGGCGGAGGCGCTGGCCCCCAACGACGAATGTTCCCGGGCTCTGTCGAACCTCAGGGATGTTCTGGGATTGGTGGATTCCTACGGTGTTGCTGCCGGTACGGTTAAGATCGATCTGGGAGAATCGACCTCGTTTCGTTATCATACAGGTATCGTGTTCAGCGGATTTGTTTCAGGCGCCGGGCGGGCTGTCCTGAAGGGCGGAAGATACGATAATCTGGCCGAAAAGTACGGCAAGCCCTCTCCCGCCACCGGCTTTGCCATCGATATTCTGGAACTTGTGGAAATAGTGTCTGCCGCCGACGTTGCACAAAACGCTCTCGACTATCTTCTCGTCAACAGGTCAGGAAACCGGGAGCTGGGTCTTGAGACGGCAAAAGCGCTGAGAAAAGCCGGACGCAATGTCCTGTGTCTCGTCAGAGATATGGCCGACGACATGCTGATTCCTTACGCGCGTGTGCACAGGATCGGAGAGGTTCTGGTTCTGGACAGCAACGGCCGACTGAACCGCCTCGATGGACAAAGCGGTTTACTTGCCTGCTCTCTGGAGGAGCTTTAAGTGATTGATGACTTCGCAAAAAGTCCCGCCTGGACTTTTTGCGGCACTGTCAGATGATTGGACCTTCGCAAAGTGGGAATCTGGAGGTAATAACATGCCCAATGTGGTGATCATCGGTGCCCAGTGGGGCGATGAAGGCAAGGGAAAGATAGTTGATGTTTACACCGAACGGGCCGACATGGTGGTTCGCTACCAGGGCGGGCACAATGCCGGCCATACCGTAGTTGTCGGAGATGAGACCTTCATCCTTCACCTTATCCCGTCCGGCATTCTGCACCATGGGAAGAGATGTGTCATCGGGAACGGGGTTGTCGTATCACCAGAGGCACTGGTCAAGGAGATGGAGGGGTTGGCGGAAAGACAGATCGATGTTGAGGGGCGCCTGTTTATCAGTGAAAGGGCGTGTGTCATCATGCCCTACCATGTCGCTCTGGACCTTGCCGGAGAGGAGAGGAAAGGGGCCGAAGCCATCGGGACGACAGGAAGAGGTATCGGCCCGGCCTACGAGGACAAGGCCGCACGGTCGGCCATCCGGGTGGGGGACCTTCTTGACCCGGGTGCATTCAGGGACAGGTTGGAAGCAGCCCTGGAATACAAGAACTTCATCCTGGAGAGGTTTTTCGGGAAGGAGCCGTTTGACGAGTTGGAGGTCTTCGAGTCCACCATGGCCCTGGCCGAGAGGTTCCGGGGATATATCACGGATACCGTCAGCCTCATCCAGAAAGGGATCGCTGATGGACAGAACGTCCTGTTCGAGGGAGCACAGGGGAGCCATCTCGATGTCGACCACGGAACCTATCCTTTCGTGACCTCCTCATCCACAACGGTTGGCGGGGCCTGCACCGGCTCCGGGATAGGGCCCAGGTCCATCGATGCTGTCATCGGCATAACAAAAGCGTATACCACCAGAGTCGGCGGCGGTCCGTTTCCCACTGAGCTGACCGACAAGCTGGGTGACAGCATTCGGGAGGCGGGGGGGGAGTACGGGGCCACCACAGGCCGGCCAAGACGCTGCGGCTGGTTCGACGCTGTGGTCGTCAGGCAGAGCGCCAGGGTGAACGGCCTGACCGGGATGGTTATCACGAAGCTGGATGTCCTGGACGGGATCAACCCCCTGCGGATCTGCACCGGCTATACGTGCGGAGGGGAACATTACGATGTGCTTCCCTCCGGTATCGACGAGTTGACCCGATGCAAACCCATCTACGAGGAGCACCCGGGATGGAAGGAGTCCACAGCGGGAACCACCCGGTGGGAGGATCTTCCCGGGGAGGCACGCTCCTACATAAAGCGCCTCGAAGAACTGTTCGAGGTCCCCGTAGCAGTGGTTTCCACCGGCCAGGAGAGGAACGAGTATATTGAGCTGAGTGATCCATTTAAGTCTTTTTAGCCTACCGCAGAGAACCCCTGAGAAGAGTTCAGGGTTTTAATTCTGTGTTTTTAAAAAACCAAAGGAAATATTTTTCCTCTGAGTCCTCTGTGAACTCTGTGGTGAAATGGAAGGTGTTGAAATATTGAAAATCGTTGACATTGCAGACGAAAATGATTAGATAATGTGCGCTTTAATGAGCCCGTAGCTCAGCCCGGTAGAGCAGCGGACTTTTAATCCGTCGGTCGAAGGTTCGAATCCTTCCGGGCTCACCATAATTATGACAGAACAATGGTTCGGAAGGATGAGAACAGGCCGAAGGCCCCAGTGAGCTTGTCCTGAGGCTTGCCAGGTGCGGGCACGAAGGAAATCCTTCCGGGCTCACCAGAAATTTTCTCCGATTGGAGAAAATTTCAGTTTCTAGTTCTGGTTCTGGTTTCTAGTTAACAACTAGCGATAGATCAGGAATTAATTTCTAGACACCAGACACTAGAAACTGCTTTAAAGTCCCCTTCGTCTAGCCAGGCCCAGGACACCGCCCTTTCACGGCGGCGACACGGGTTCAAATCCCGTAGGGGACGCCACCAATAAAAGAAGGCCCTGGATTTGGTCCAGGGCCTTCTTTTAT
>QIEJ01000118.1 GCA_003228585.1 Pseudomonadota bacterium | reverse complement strand
GGGATGCTGGAGAGAGTTTCACGCTCATTGCCGGGGGGGAAATTGTCCGCGAGGCACTGGTGTCATCCGCCGAGTCAGGCGGCCAGGTGAAACTCACCGGGGCTGTCGAGGTCGGTCCGGATGGGGGAATAACCATTACTCCGGAAACGGTTGAAGAGTATGTAAAATGAGCGAGAAAATGCTGCCTTCCGCTATTAAACTGGCGTCATCCGCGGCTCTGTTTTCCCTTCTTGGAGCCGTTTCCCTGTCCGCGGCTCCCATCACCTTCAACACAGCCCTTCCTGTCGCTCAGGGGGAGGGGCTCTTCCGGGCGCAGGCAAGGCTCATCAGCTCCACCAAGGACCCGGGGCCGCTGGACCGTGAGCTCACAGTAAAGGCCTTTCCCTTCGTGCTGGCCTATGGGGCGACGGAAAAGCTGGCTCTCTTCGGGATCGTGCCGGTCCTGGACAAGGAAATGGAAATAAAAACCATAGGGGTGACAAGGGAAACCGGAGGGCTGGGCGACGTTGCCTTTCTAGCCCGCTACACGGCCTGGAAACGGGACCGTCCCGGTGAGACTGTACGGATCGCCCCCTTTGTCGGCGTCGAGGCTCCGACCGGGGAGGACTCAGAAAAGGACGACCTGGGAACACTTCCCCAACCCCTCCAGCTTGGCTCAGGCTCCTGGGACTACACGATCGGCGCCGTGTTGACCTGGCAGACCATAAAGCGGCAGATAGACGCCTCGGCTTCGTACAGGGTCAACACGGAAGCCAACGATTTCCAGTTCGGCGATGAAACCCGGCTGGACGCTTCCTGGCAGCACCGGGTGTGGCCAGGGACGCTTGGTTCCGGTGTTCCCGCTTTCATCTACGCTGTCCTGGAAAGCAACCTGATCTACAATCAGGCAAACAGGGCAGGGGGTGTGGAAGACCCGAACTCGGGAGGGACATCCTTGTTCCTCGCTCCAGGCATCCAGTATGTCACTCGAAGGACCGTGCTGGAGGCGGCGGTCCAGCTGCCGGTCGTTCAGGACCTTAACGGGAATGCGTTGGAGAACGATTTTGTCGGGATCCTGAGCTTCAGATTCAATTTCTGATGAAGCGCGCGGCCATTCTTTTCATAGTCTTGCTGTTTCTGGTTCTTTCAGCTTGGTGGCATTGGTTCCCCCGTGCAAGGGAGGCGGGTTACCGGTTTGCCGAATCCTGGGCTCTTCCCGAAAGTAAAAACGGTGCCGGGGCTGAGCCGATCGGTATCGCTGTCGCAGGTGCACGGGTTTTCGTCAGTGACGCCGGCTCCCACCGGATCGTCGTGTTCGACAGGGAGGGGAGTTATCTCAGGGAATTTGGCGATGAAGGGGAGGGATATGGAGAACTCGGCAGGCCTATGCTGATGGATGTGGATGCCAAAGGAAACCGGTTGTACGTGGCTGAGTACCTCAACGACAGGATCCAGGTGTTCTCTCTGCAGGGCAAGCCCCTTGGTACGATAGGCTCGCCGGGGTCGGGACCGGGTCAATTCGACGCCCCCTCAGGGGTGGTTGTAGACGGGCTCGGACGGCTTTACGTTGCGGACTTTTTCAACCACCGGGTTCAGGTCCTCACACAGGAAGGGGATTTCATCAGGCAGCTCGGGACAACGGGGAAGATCGGAATCAGAAAGGGTCTGTTCAACTATCCCACGGACGTGGCCCTGCTGCCCGACGGGAGCCTGGTCATAGCCGACGCCTACAACGACAGAATTCAGGTCTTTGGACCGGACGGTTCGTTCCTGCGCAAGTGGGGAGGCCCCTTTGCTACGAACATCCATGGCCCCTTCAACGGATGGTTCAAGACCGCGACCGCGGTGACAGTGGGACCGGAGGGGAACATTTTTGTCGCGGATTTTTACAACAACAGGATCCAGAAGTTCACGCCGGATGGCAACTTCCTCGTCTCCATCGGCTCGAAAGACGCGGGGCCGGCCAGGCTGAAACACCCCACCGACGTGGCGGTGGATGCCGGGGGAGGTGTCTATATCGTGGATTTCGGCAACCGGAGAATTGTCAGGTTTATCCTGATGGGGGAGCCATTTTCGAGGTTTTAGGGCCGGAGCGGGATCCGGGCAAAAGGAAAGACAGGGTTTGGGTTGCACTGAAAGAGAGGATCGAAATGGACAGATATGATCTGGTGATCATCGGCGGCGGGGCCGGCGGTTTCGGAGCGGCCATTAAGGCCAATGATCTTGGTGCCAGGGCGGCCATGATCAACGCAGGACTGCCCCTGGGAGGGACCTGCGTGAACGTCGGTTGCGTCCCCTCCAAGGCACTGCTGTATGCTGGAGAGGTCCTCCATGCGGCGGACCATCACGGTGTCCCCGGGATAGAGCTGTCCAGGGATGCATTCGATTTCCCCAAAGTGGTCCAGGCCGAACTGGACATGGTGGAGGAACTGCGTGGTGAAAAGTACGAGCACGTCCTCAACCAGCTTGAGAACATCACACTGTTTGAAGGAAGAGGGAGGTTCATCTCATCCAACCAGGTACAGGTCAACGGAAAGACTGTCGAAGGGGAGAAGTTTCTCGTCGCCACCGGGTCGACAGCCAGGGTTCCCGCCATCGAGGGGATTGAAGACACGGGCTTCATCACACACATCGAGGCCCTGAAGCCGAAAAGCCTTCCAGAGGACATGATCGTGATAGGAGCCGGGGCGGTGGGCCTGGAGTTCTCCCAGATGTACTCCAGATTCGGGACACGCGTGACCCTGCTCAGGCGTTCAAAGTCAATATTCAAGGGAACGGAGCCGGAGCTGGCAGTCAGGCTCCGGGAACTGTTCGAAAACGAGGGGATCACCGTCAAACTTGGCGTCAAATACCGGAGGGCGTGGGTGGAAAACGGCAGGAAGCACCTCTCCTATCGCTCACACGGCAGGGAAATGGTTGTAACCGGTGACGAGATCCTGCTGGCGGCGGGAAAGGACCCGAACACGAACGGTCTCGGTCTGGACCTCGCCGGCGTCCGGACGAACGGGGGGGCTGTTTCCGTCAACGGGTTCATGCGGACTTCGCAGCCTCATATCTTCGCCGCCGGTGACGTCGTTGATCTTCCCCTGCGCCTGGAGACCACAGCCGCCCACGAGGGGACGCTGGCCGCCCGGAACGCCCTGACGGGGTCGGAAGAGAGCATCGACTACGACGCGGTCCCCTACACGGTGTTCACCGACCCGCAGCTTTCAGGTGTTGGCCTGACGGAGGAAGAGCTGATGAAGCGCGAGGGTATCTGCTCGTGCAGGACCGTCTCCTTCGAAAATCTGCTCGTGCAGGACCGTCTCCTTCGAAAATATCCCCAAAGCCATCATCACCCGGCGAACGGAGGGGCTGGTCAGAATGGTGATCAACCCGAGGACGAGGCGGATCCACGGCATTCACTTCCTGTCGAACCAGTCTTCGGAGCTGGCAGCCGTCGGAATGACGATAATAAGGAACAGGAACACCATCGACGACGTCATCGAGTCCATGCCCGTGTTCCCGAGCATGGCCGAATC
>QIEJ01000135.1 GCA_003228585.1 Pseudomonadota bacterium | reverse complement strand
ACCTGGTACGGCCTTACTCTGACCGTCAAAATCTACAACAACGTATGGGCAAGCATCGGCCCACTCCCGCCACATCCCCAGCTGGTGAACATAGTGCTGAGATTCGGGCTGAACAAAGACGACTCAGCTCACCTGCAGCTGCTTCATGAATGGGGGCACCTTCAATCCCTTCCGGTGATGGGTGTTCTGGCCGGACTCTTCTGGTATCTGTCCTTTCCTGTTTTACCCGCCGTCGCCGGCCTCTTCATCCTCTGGGAAATTCTCTCCGAGTCTTACGTGATCCTGAAAGACAGCGATAATTACTTCAGGATCTACAGATCCAGGTGGATGTAGCCGCCACCGACCACATTCGAATGTCCTTTCCTCAGTGGGCCGCCAGAGACTCGCGTTCGCACGTGCACCACACGCAGGCGCAATTTTCATGATTACAGCTCTCATCCTTGACCTTGTTGACATAGCTTCGTCTGGCGATGTGGAGAAACAGATGCTTCATGAAAGAGTGGTTGTAATGCTTCATGAGAAAACCGCACGGATCGCTTACGAGGAGTTTTCTGGCCATGTACCTGTAACCAAAATCGCCGAATTTTTCAAACAGATACCTGTTGATCATGGATGTCTCCAGCATCGGCTTTAATTCTCTTTTCCAGAGCTCGTCATAATCGGAGCCGTCAATGAAACTTTTTGCGGCGAGATAGCCGGACAATATTGAATATCTCATCCCGAAACCCCAGAGGCAGTCCTGGAAACCCGCCGATTCCCCGACATAAAGTTTGCCGTTTCGGACCTGTGTGTCACGGAGGAAAAAGTTTCCGAAGCCCCCGAACCTCTTCTCGTTTCGGATATCCATTTTCATTCTGGCTTCGAAAAAGCGCGCCATTTTACGGAAATATTCACCACTTTTTCGAAATTCTCTATAAAGAACGGTAGCCATCGTTCCGTATCCCTGGTTCACAAGAAGATAGGCATAACCCTTGGGAGCGATGTCATCGTCGAGAGCCACAACCGCCATGTCCTCCATTGACGTTTCAAACGTCATGCCCACAGCGATCACATCGGCCCCTTTCGGGCCGGTCCCCACGATGGCTGGTCCGGGATGAATATCCCGCCGGTGGTTAACGAGTATCTCCACTCCCGTTTCCTGGGCCTGTTCCTTCAGGCCGACGTCGAGGGTTCCAGGCATGGAACCCCTTTTTACCAGATAGAAGACAGGCTTGTCCGACGCCGTTTCCACGGGTTTCATGCCGGGAGCATATATGATGCCTTTGTAGTAAGGGGCACAGGGAAAATTTATCTCAATTCCGATGCTCTTCAGTAATTCAACGATATCCGTTTGTGAACTCCAGTTCTCAAGTCCCTGAAAGTCACCGTTCAGTCGATGACCGACGTCTTGGGACATCTCAAAAACCCTCACCTGGAACCCGTGTTTACGAAGAACTATCGCAGCTATCAGCCCGGCAGGTCCCGCGCCGATGATGTTTACAGGGTCTCTGGCAACCACCAACACCTCATTTGTTGACTATGCGGATTTTTCTCCCGGCACTTTAGTCACACTATCAGCCGGTCCCAGTTTCCATACCGCTCCTTAACAGTACCGCGTGGAATGCTCAGGAGGATCAACAGAACGCCAACGACTACATTGTTCAACCTGGTGCTCGTTCCGGCTCCCGCAAACAACCATGGGGCGGCGATAACCCAGATACCCAACACGACATTGATAAATCGGCCAGCCCTGATAATTTCAGCCATGACTATGACGGAGACGGTTATAATAAGCGCGCCAACGACCTGATTGCTTTCCGCCGCTTTACCCATCGTACCGAGCATCGCGGGCTCAATCATGAGCCAGGCGCCCAGAAGGGTGCTGACAATCAGGGTCCACGGCATGGTGACCCCCCAGGCCATGGCCGGGAAAAACCGGCCAACCGGGGCCCCGTATTCCGGTGTTCTCTCGTCCCTGTTTTCCTGACCGATCGTGCCCCCGATCCAGAAGACTCGCCAGAGAGAGTTCCCTTCCCGCACGCTCTGCTTGAGGAACTGCACCATCGCGACGAGTTCGTCCAAGGTGAACGGGATCATCAGGAGCATGATCAGGGCTGTGCCCAGACAGATCGTGCACCAGAAGCCCACCACAACCGGCTGCAGGATCACCAGCACGATGCTTGTGACACCGAGGGGTACGACGAGGATGAAAAAGCCGGTCACCATCCACGGCATCGAACGCCAGCGCGTCTTGCCGCCCATGCAGGCCATGAGCATCTCCAGGGTATAGGCGGCCGCCCCGAGGCCGGCATCGGAGATGGGAAACGTCCGCGACACCTCTGAAGTCAGCACGTTCACCGTGCCCTGCCCGAAGAACGGCTCGAAGATCGTGGGGATAAAACCTAACTGGAAGGCTGCCAGATAGCGGGAGAGCAGCCAGCCGGCAAACGCAAAGAGGATCATGGGCGCGCGTTGATGCCACGTTGACGGGTTATAACTCCAGCCCGGCGGGATCTCCGGACCTGGTTTAGCCATCTCCATGTGATGGGCCATGCCGGGCATGGACGGCACCAGGATCGCGAAGGTGATGGCCAGCGCTCCGATCAAAGTGTCGTTGACAAACGCGGCCGGATTTTTCGCCCAGAATACGAGGGGCGCGAACTGAAGCCATATCCCCACCAGGGAGACACTCCAGCGCCCCCAGAAATCAAATTGAGGCAGCAACGCCGCCAGGGATAACAGCACGAGCAGAGTGCCGCTGATCACATCGCTCCAGATCATCGCCGTTTGCACATATCCGAAGGTAAAAGGACTGGAGATCAGCCAGAGACCGAAACCGGCGATCATGTAATTGGTCCACACCCACTGGCGGCGCATGTTCAGGGTCATCTCCGTCATGCTCCCGCCCATGGAACCCATGTCATGCCCGCCGTGTCCCATGGAGCCCATGTCATGTTCTCCGTGTCCCATCGTGTGTCCGTGTTCCGATTTCATGAACCGCCGTCCTGTTTTCTGAGATTAGCCGGAAGGTCCAGGTTGTGCTGCCTGTACCACCCCGCGGGATCCTGTTTCAAGGCTTCGAGCATCTTCGGCAGGGTCGCCCGCAGGGAATACCGGGGCTCCCAGTCTAGCAGCGTCCTCGCGCGGGTGATGTCGAGGGCATAATGGTCGTTGGCCCGGTCGATCATCCACGGCTTGATGAACGTTTCGTGCCCGGGAACCTGATTCTCCAGCCAGGCGCCGGCCTTCGCCAGCGGCGCGGGAACCTCCTGGGTCTCCCACGAATGACCGTGGACAAGCCGGGCGATGGTGTGCTGCAGCTCGTCATAGCTGAGAGTTTCAGGTTCCCCCAGCACCAGCGGCAGCTCCGGCGGCA
>QIEJ01000004.1 GCA_003228585.1 Pseudomonadota bacterium | reverse complement strand
CTGGACATGGAGTTTCTTCATGACGGGGTCCCTCAGATGGTCCTCGATGCCCGATGGGATCCACCTGAAACATATGAACCGTCCTGTGAAATGCCCGGGGATCCTGGAGAAGTCCTGCTGGCTCTCCTTTCCCGTCTGAACATATGTTCCAAGGAATCCATCGTGCGAAGATATGATCATGAAGTCCAGGGCGGCAGCGTGGTCAAACCATTTACAGGCATCAATGACGATGGACCTTCGGATGCAGCCGTCATCCGGCCCATTCTGGATTCCTTTGAAGGTATAGTCGTCTCAAACGGGATTATCCCTCGGTACAGCGATATCGACACCTATCACATGGCTGCCTGTGCGGTGGACGAGGCGATGAGGAATTATGTTTCGGTTGGGGGGGATACCCAATGGGCGGCGGCCCTGGACAATTTCTGCTGGTGTGATCCCATTCAGTCGGAGAAGACTCCCGATGGCACGTACAAACTGGCCCAACTTGTGAGGGCCAACAACGGTCTCTATGATGCGGTAACGGCGTTCGGTGTCCCTCTGATCTCAGGGAAGGACAGTATGAAGAACGATTACATCATGGGAGATGTGAAGATCTCGATTCCGCCGACTCTGCTGATTTCCATAATCGGTCGGATAGACGATGTCCGACTGGCTGTGACGATGGATCTGAAAGAAGAAGGTAATCACGTCTACATCCTGGGTGTGACGGCGGATGAACTCGGCGGCTCAGAATATTACGCACACCTGGGTCATCTGGGTGCTAATGTTCCGAAGGTGTCTTTCCCCACTGCCAGGGAAAGGTATTTTCGTCTGAATGAAGCCATTAAGAAAGGATTGGTCCGATCCTGCCATGACTGTTCGGACGGCGGACTGGGTGTGGCTCTCGCGGAGATGGCCTTTGCAGGCGGAGTGGGCCTCCGGATCGATCTTGACCGGCTCCCGGTTTCAGGGAGGTTGAGTGATGACAGGGCCCTTTTCTCAGAGAGCGCAAGCCGGTTGCTGGTCGAGGTCAAACCTGACAGGGTGCGCGATTTTGAGAGGGAAATGGGTTCCACTCAATTATCCAGGATCGGTATCTGTACAGGAGAGGATAAACTCGAAGTGACCTCGGCTGGAAGGGTGATCCTCTCGCTTTCCCTCGATGAGATGGGTGAGGCCTGGAGATCTCCCCTGGAGAACCTGTAATGGCAAGGCCGAAAGCCATTATTATCACTGGAAATGGGACAAACTGCGAGCGGGAAGCCGCTGCGGCCTGCGTGCTGGGCGGATTTGACTCTCACATCGTACATATCTCGGAGCTTCTGTCCGGTGATGAGGTTCTCGATGACTACCATTTTCTCAACCTGACGGGTGGTTTCCTGGACGGGGATGATCTTGGTGCGGCGATGGTCCAGGCCAATCGTCTCAGGTATGCCCGGGTCTCCGGCTCCAGGGAGAGGCTTGCCGACCAACTGGATCGCTATATCGATAACGGCCGCCCAATCCTGGGTGTCTGCAACGGGTTCCAGCTCATGGTGAAGATGGGCCTGCTCCCTGCCATGAACGGGAGCCATGATCAGGTGGCCACACTGACCTTTAATGATTCAGGCCGGTTTGAGGACCGCTGGGTCAAGCTGGTTGTGGATTCCCAATCTCCATGCATCTTCACCAGAGGAATCCAGACCGTAACTCTGCCGGTGCGGCATGGTGAGGGCAAGTTCATGGTCCTGGAACCGGCTGTTATGGAGGAGATGGAAAAATCTCATCTGCTGACGGTCAGGTATGCCGACAGTCGGAACCATCCGACTCAGGATTACCCGGAAAACCCCAATGGCTCATTGGGGGCCGTGGCCGGCATCTGTTCCCCCTCCGGCATCCTGTTTGGCCTGATGCCCCATCCGGAGGGATACCTTCACAGGGTTAACCATCCTCGCTGGACAAGAGAAGACCTTCCGGAAGAGGGCGCCGGAGTTGCTTTTTTCCGTAATGCCTACCACTATGTCAGCGAGTCGATATGAGGCACGAATTCATGTTACCTTCATCCGATAAGTTCCGCGAAGAGTGCGGCGTGTTCGGGATCTGGGATCATCCCGAGGCCGCGAATCTGACGTATCTGGGGCTGCACGCCCTCCAGCATCGAGGTCAGGAAAGCGCAGGGATAGCGAGCACCGACGGGCATAGGATCTATCGTCATGGGGAGATGGGTCTTGTCAGTGATATTTTTTCACCTGAAGTCCTCATGAAACTTCCTGGAAATGTCGCCGTTGGACATAATAGATATTCCACAAGCGGCGAAAGCCTTCCGGAGAACATTCAGCCCATAGCAGTCACCTATTCCCGCGGAGGGCTGGCTGTCGCCCATAACGGGAACCTGGTCAATGCACCTCAGATCCGTGTTGATCTGGAGGAAAGCGGCGCTATTTTCCAGTCCACATCCGACACTGAGGTTCTGGTCCACCTTATCGCCCGCTCAAAGGAATCAAGCGTTCTTGACCGGGTGGTGGAAGCTCTTTATCAGGTGCGCGGCGCTTACTCGCTGCTTGTTCTCACCGAAAAACGCATCATTGCTATCCGTGATCCCAGGGGTTTTCGGCCGCTTTCCATCGGACGGCTGGGCGACAGCTGGGTTTTCAGTTCGGAAACATGCGCCCTTGATCTGATCGAGGCCGAATTCGTCCGCGATGTCGAGGCAGGTGAGGTGGTCATGGTGGACAGTGAAGGCATGCAGTCCTTCTTTCCCTTCCCGAAGATGAAGGCGGCACCGTGCATTTTCGAGTTCATCTACTTCGCCCGGCCTGACAGCACGATCGGTGGTCAGAGCGTGTATCTTGCCCGCAAGAAACTCGGTACGCGGCTGGCCAGAGAGGCTCCGGTGGAGGCTGATCTTGTGGTCCCCATCCCGGATTCCGGCGTTCCCGCGGCTGTTGGATATGCCCAGGCCATGCACCTTCCCCTTGAGATAGGATTGATCCGCAACCATTATGTCGGGCGGACATTCATTGAGCCGAGTCAGTCCATCCGGCATTTCGGTGTCAAACTTAAACTGAACGCCTGCAGAGAGGCCATTAAAGGGAAGAGGGTCGTTCTCATAGACGATTCAATTGTAAGGGGCACGACGAGCAGAAAGATCGTGAAAATGATCAAGGACGCCGGTGCTCGTGAAGTTCACATGAGGATCAGTTCACCGCCGACAATTAATCCCTGTTTTTATGGTATCGACACTCCCACGCAAAATGAGCTTATCGCCTCGAGCCACACGGTGGAGGAGATCCGCAAATATCTGACAGCCGATTCTCTGGGTTATCTCAGCATGGAGGGCCTGATGGAAGCCCTCGCCCGGCAGGGGTCTGTCGATCCAACATCCTTCTGTGAAGCCTGTTTCTCGGGGGACTACCCTGTAGCGTTTCC
>QIEJ01000119.1 GCA_003228585.1 Pseudomonadota bacterium | reverse complement strand
GCCGTCATGATTCTCTCCATGCTCCGTGTTACCAGCATCAGGATAGACACTGATCCTGAGAACATGCTCAGCGAGACAGAGTGGGTCCGCGTCTTTCACAACGAAGTGAAGCGGGATTTCGCTCTTTCGGACATGATCATCCTCGGTGTCGTGAACGAAGGGGACCGGGACGGTGTGTTCAACCCTGAGACTCTGTCCAAGGTCTTTCGAATCACCGAAGGGATCAAAGGGATTGAGGGGGTGGTCGTCCAGGACCTTATGGCCCTGAGCACGGTTGACGACATCCTCCAGGCCGGTCCGGGCTCGGTGCGCTTCCAGTACCTGATGGAACGGCCGCCGGAAAACCGTAAGGAAGCCCTCCACATCCGGGACCGGGTAATGGCCAACCCTCTCCTGGACGGGACCCTGGTCAGCGAGGACGGCAAGGCTCTTGCCATCTACATCCCCATCGAGGAGAAGAGCATCGCCCACAGGGTGAGCCAGGAGGTGCGCACCGTCATTGCGGCTGAACCGAACGGGTCTGAAGCCTACCACATCACCGGTCTCCCTGTAGCGGAAGACACCTTCGGGGTCCAGATGTTCCAGCAGATGGCCATCTCGGCTCCTCTGGCCGGGCTGCTCATTTTCCTCCTCATGCTGTTTTTCTTCAGGAAGCTTGTCCTTGTGATCTCCCCCATGATCGTGGCCATCCTCACCGTCATTATCACCATGGGCACGCTCATCGCCACAGGTCAGACCGTTCACATCATGAGTTCCATGATCCCTATCTTTCTCATGCCTATCGCCGTGGTGGACTCCGTACACATCCTCTCGGTCTTTTTTGACCGTTACCAGATTTACCGGAACCGGGAAAAAACCATCCAGGTCGTCATGGGGGAGCTGTTCACCCCCATGCTCTACACCAGTCTGACAACTCTGGTGGGGTTCGCCAGCCTTGTCCTGGCCCCCATCCCCCCGGTGCGGGTGTTCGGTGTTTTTGTCGCTCTCGGTGTGTTTCTCGCCTGGATCCTCACCATAACCCTGGTCCCGGCCTACATAATGTTCATTCCGGAACGGAAACTGACCAATTTTGGAGCGACCCCACAGGATGAGGACGATGGACACTCCCTCCTTGCGAATTTTCTCATCTGGGGTGGACGCATTACCCGCCTGAGGTCCAGGGCAATCCTGTCGGTCATGCTTCTCATCCTGGTGGTTTCCGCCTACGGCATCTCTCAGATCCAGATCAACGACAATCCGGTCAAGTGGTTCGTGAAAAGCCATCCTGTCCGCGTGGCCGACGACGTTCTGAACAGACATTTCGGGGGCACCTACGAAGCATACCTGGTTTTTGAGCCGGTCACCGACCGTGAAAGTCTGCGTAAAGACGTGGCGCGGATTGCCGCTTTTCTGGACCGGGAGGCGGAAGCTTCCGGTTCCGACGGGCTTGAGGGCATCGTCACCCGGCTCAAGGATCGCCTGACAACCCTTGCAGCTGAAGAAGCAGAGAAGGCCAGCCCCAATCCCGGAACCGTCATCGAAGGTCTCATCAACGAGGTGGATCGGATAACCGGGTCCATATCCAACGAGAACGAAACACTGCTCGATGAAATCTATTTCATGGCCGACGGCCTCGAGGACATACGCACATCCTTCCATACTTTCAAGAGCCCGGAGGTCCTGCGCTGGGTCGAGAAACTCCAGCAGTACCTTGTCGATGAGAAAGTTGTGGGAAAGACCAACGGACTGACCGAGGTGGTCAAGAAGGTTCACATGGAACTTTTCGAGGGCCGGCAGGAACAGTACCGCATTCCCGACACACCTGCCGCCGTCGCCCAGACCATTCTCTCTTATCAGGGCAGCCACGATCCAGAGGACGTCTGGCACCTGGTAACACCGGACTTTCGCAGGCTCAACTTGTGGGCCCAGCTGAAAAGCGGCGACAACCGGGACATGGAGCGGACGGTCGAGGTGGTAGAGGATTACCTTGCCCGGAACCCGGCTCCGGTACCGCTTAACCATGCCTGGGCCGGGCTGACCTACCTGAACGTGGTCTGGCAGGACAAAATGGTCAACGGCATGCTGCGCAGCCTGTTCAGCAGCTTCGCGATAGTGCTTCTGATAATGACATTCCTCTTCCGTTCCATCTCCTGGGGGATCCTCTCCATGATCCCGCTCACGGTGACCATCACCCTGCTCTACGGCCTCATCGGGCTGGTGGGCAGGGATTACGACATGGTGATGGCGGTCCTGTCCAGTCTGACGCTGGGGCTGAGTATCGACTTCGCCATCCACTATATCCAACGAACCAGGGAATTATATGCGGAGACCGGTTCGTGGCCACGGACGGCTGAGTTGATGGATGGACCGCCGGCCAGGGCCATCACCCGCAATGCCATTATCATTGCCGTGGGTTTTCTGCCCCTTCTTCTGTCGACCCTGACGCCCTATAGAAGCGTCGGCGTTTTCCTGGCATCCATCATGATCGCCTCGGGGATGGGAACCCTGGTAATCATGCCGGCCCTGATCCAGAACCTGAATAAATGGCTGTTCAAATCCACACCTGAAACCAGAGATGAACCGAAGGAGGCAACGCACAATGTGGCCGATCTTGAGAAACTTGAAGGAGAGGAAAATTGAGATGAAAAGGATCCGGATCGCTGCGTTGGTGTTTACGATGGCTCTGGCGCCCTTTACAGAGGCGCTGGCGCTGACGGTGGACGAGATCGTCAACAAGGCCAATCTCGCCTCCTATTACGGTGGTGATGACGGTGTGGCCAGAGCCTCCATGGTCATCACGGACAAACAGGGCCGGACCCGGGAACGTGAGTTCACGATCCTGCGCAAGGACGTCCAGGACGGCGGAAAACAGTATTTTTATGTCTATTTCCACAAACCCGGAGACATCCGCAAGACCGTGTTCATGGTCCACAAGAATCCCGACAGTGATGACGACAGATGGTTTTATCTCCCGGCCCTGGATCTCGTCAAGCGTATCGCCGCATCGGACAAACGGACAAGCTTCGTGGGCTCCAATTTTCTCTACGAGGACGTTTCCGGCCGGAACATCGCCGAGGACATCCACACCCTCAAGGAAGAGACGGCGGAATACTGGATGCTGGACAACACGCCGAAGAATCCTGGAAGTGTGGAATTTTCCCGCTTCCTCATCTGGATCGACAAAAACACCTTCCTTCCGGTCAAAGCCGAATACTACGACGCACAGGGAAAAGTTTACCGCCGCGTGGAGGCTCTGGAAGTCAAACAGATTGACCAGATCCCCACCGTCACAAGATCCCGGGTCCAAGACCTGAACACGGGAGGTTCGACCGAAATGACCTTTACCAAGATCCAGTATAACCAGGGAATCAGCGATGACATTTTCACGGAACGTTATCTCAGAAACCCGCCAAGGAAATATATCCGGAGATGACGCG
>QIEJ01000162.1 GCA_003228585.1 Pseudomonadota bacterium | reverse complement strand
GAACTCGATAAGAAGCTGGCGGAACTTCGGGAAAAGTTCGGCCGGCCGCCCAACCTCATCCACATCATGTGGGACGACACGGCCTTCGGTGATGTGGGCATCCCGGCCATCCAGAAGGTCCGGGGCCTGGACACGCCGGCGTTAAACACCATGGCCGAGGAGGGCATCCTCTTCACCCGCATGTATACCGAGGTGGGCTGCACACCGAGCCGGGCGGCGGCGGTAACGGGGCGCCTTGCTATCCGAAGCGGCATGTACAACATCGGCATGCTTCTCGAGATGCACGGGATGCGAGGCGAAGAGGTCACCCTCGCCGAGGTGCTCTCCAAGGCAGGCTACGCCACCGCCTTTCACGGCAAGTGGCATCTGGGCGATATTGAGGAGAGCTACCCTCACAACCAGGGTTTCGACGAGGCCTTTTTTACCGGGTATAACCAGATTCTTTCCCTCTGGACCAGGAACGGCGAAATCGCCAACGCTACCATGGGCCTTTTTGAGGACATGCTCCCACCGGATCCCTACAGACTCGACAACACCTTCGTAACAAAGGACTGGATACAGGTCGCCGAGGGCAAAAAGGGAGAAAAGGCCCGGCAATGGGGCGACAATTCTCATGAGAACTACATGAAGATCGATCCCGAGGCGCAGAGGCGCACTCTCGAGTTCATCGAGCGCAACGCCAAAGCCGGCAAACCATTTTATGTCGCCAATTGGCCCATGCTTAACAGCTTTCTTCCCAACCCGGAAAAATGTTCCACCTCCAGGAGTAATTTACAGGCTGGTTTGGAGTGCAACATTGACCCGTTCATCGACAAGCTGATGGCCAAACTCAGGGAGCTTGGCATCGCCGAGAACACCCTGGTCATCGCCATGGCTGACAACGGACCCATGGCCCACAATCCGCCCCCGGGCGGCGGCTTTGCTGAAACCATTTTCCGCGGCGGCAAGGGCGATTTTCTCGAGGGCGGAGTCCGCGTGCCGGCGTCTGCCTGGTGGCCCGGTATGATCCAACCCGGCCAGGTCGTGGGTGACATCATCCACGAGACCGACCTGTTCACCACATTTGCCCGCCTTGCCGGGGCCACAAAGTACATCCCCACCGATCGCATCATCGACGGTATCGATCAAACGGCGCTGCTGCTTAACGGCGATACCAGCGGCCGCCGTGACCACGTCTTCATCTACGCCGGACCCAGACTGGGCGCCACGGTGAAAGGCAACTACAAGCGTCACTGGATCTCGTCGGATCCCGTCGGGGAGGCAAGCGGCATCGCCGCGGCTTTCTATTTCCTGCCGCCCGATCCTCGAGAGAAGTCGCCCATGCTTGTGAATCTGATCCACCTGAAAAGCCCGTTCAACAGGATGAAACTGCGCCATGAATTGTGGAAAGAGAAATATCCGGATGCCAGGGAAGTCTACGGCATCCCCTGGACAGGCATCGAGAACGTCTCGCCGGAGATAAAGGATCTGGCCAGACCGAAGATGGATCTGAAGAAGCTGCCTTTCGATCCTCTCGAGTACATCGAGCATCTCGATCAGCTGCCCTTTGATCCGAACATGGATCCGGATATTGGTCGGTAGAAAAGATGGTCATGCTCCGAATCTTCTTCTTCATCACGGCGGCCCTGACTTTGTTCCTGTCCGGGAACCTCACCTGTGCAGTTGCTCAAAACAGATCTGAGATCAGGCTCGTGCTGCAGATCACAGTGGACGGCTTGCGTGCAGATCTTCTCAACCGTTATGAAACCGGCTTCGGCAAGAGCGGCTTCCTATACCTCACAAAGAACGGCACTTATTACACCAACGCCTTATACCAGCACGCCAACACCGAAACCATTGTCGGGCATACGACACTGGCCACCGGGACATTCCCTTCGGAGCACGGCATGGTGGGCAACGTCTGGTACGATCGGGAAGCCGGTGAACTGTCCTATAACATCGAGGATGTCCGGCACCCTCTCCTGCCCACCCGGGAAGATGTAACCAAAGGTGAACAGAGGGGTGAGCAAGTCGACCCGGCACAAAAGCTCTCAAGAACACAGGGCCGCTCTCCCGCTGTGATCCTTGCTCCGACCTTCAGTGACGGGTTGGCAGCCTATTACGGCGGCAGATCAAAGATATTCGGTGTCTCTGGTAAGGACCGCAGTGCCGTATCCATGGCAGGTCAAACTGGCAAATCTTTCTGGTTTTCCACTGACAACGGCGATTTTATCACCAGCACTTACTATTACAAAGCTTATCCGGACTGGGTGCGTGAGTGGAACAGGCAGCGCAAGGGCGAGAAATTCGCCGGAACCATGTGGGAACTGTCAGCTGACCCTTCGACCTACCTGCTGGCCGCCCAGGACGATCGCCCCTATGAGGCTGACCTGAGGGGTTACGGACGCGTCTTCCCCCACCGTTTCGGTGATGTGGACGACAAACTCCTGAACACCCAGCTGCTGGTCAGCCCCGTCGGGGACCGACTCCTTCTCGACTTCTCCAAGGCTCTCGTTGTGAACGAACAGTTGGGTCAGGACAAGATCCCCGACTATCTATCCATCAGTTTTTCCTCGGTGGACGCCGTCAATCACTTCTTCGGCCCGTCCAGCCTGGAGAACGAGGAAGTGGTACGCCGGCTTGACGCCACTCTGGCTGATCTGTTTGCGTTCATCAACAACACCGTAGGGCTGAAACATACCCTGATAGTATTTTCCTCGGATCACGGCATGGCGGACATGCCAGAGTATATGACCGAGCTGGGGTTTCCTGCCGGGCGTCTTGATCCGGACGAGATCGTCAATAAAGCGAACGCGGCGGGGAAACGGTTGGGAATCGATGAAGTTGTCCGCTTTTTCTTCCGGCCCTACCTTTATCTTGATGAAGACAAGATCGCTTCCGCGAAATTGGATCCGGTTGTGGTGAAGGAGGCCATTGCCAACACTCTGACTGACACAGATGGGATCGCCCTGGCGGTGCCGAGCAGCAGTCTCCAATCTCAGCGGGGCGGCCCGCTAATGGAGTCGGTCCGGCGCAACTACCATCTTTCCAGGTCCGGTGACATCTACATCATCCAGGAGCCTTACTGGTTCCTGTTCGAAAAGGGTCCGGTTGCAAACATGCACGGCTCACCCTGGCGCTATGACACGCATGTCCCGATTATCTTCTCAGGACCAGGCATAGACGCACAGACAGTTAACCGTCTGGTTCATCCTGTTGATGTAGCACCGACCATCGCCGCGTTTCTGGGAATGACACCACCTGCCTCTTCCCGTGGGGTGCCATTGGTGGAAGTACTGCAATAAAAACAGACAAAAGACTTACTCACCGCCTTTCGACGGGCAAAAACATAGTGCTTTGACACCGTAAAGATCGTCCTTCCATAGGTCAGAGGACAGAGTTCAGAGATCGGAACAAGTAAAGGTGAAGAGTCGTTCGG
>QIEJ01000145.1 GCA_003228585.1 Pseudomonadota bacterium | reverse complement strand
CCCTTGATCTGCTGCCCGTCGTTGAGGATCAAAGTATCAGCTACGGCCTGGCCAAACATAAGGGAACAGCCCACCATAACAACCAATAAAATCAACAACCTGCGTAATGTCATCGTCTTTGCTCCTTCATCCTCGATCATGTCATTATATGGTGAGGTTAGTCACAAATATATCACTGGCACTCCCTCACCTCTGCTTGTCCCGCCAATGATGAGAGGATACCTGTTTCCTGCAACCTGCGCCTTTTCTTTCCACTTTTCATTTTAACTTACTCCCTTCCCCCTGTCTTCAACCTTTCCACTCTGATACATACTCACCAGGCGGGCTACGAGGAACGCCACGTAAAGGACTCCCGAAACCGCTTCGAGTATGGCCAGCGACCGGGCCTGGTGGGTAACAGGGGTTATATCTCCGTATCCAAGTGTGGTCAGGGTGGTGAAACTGTAATAGATGTAATCCAACCATGGTGAAGTGCCTGCCGAGGTGTTGGTCAGGGAGATGGAAAAATTACCCGGGTGGATAAATTCAATCACGGCGTACGCAATGCTCCAGGTCAGACCCATGAGCAGGTAAACGGCCGCAGCGCCGAACAGCTTGTCCAGGGTCACCTTTTCCCCACTGAGGACGCGGTACAGAGTGGTCACAGTTACGTAAGCGAAAAAGGGAATTATGAAAATCAGGGATAAAAACTCCAAAAATGGAGTCTCGTACTGGAAGATACGAATCAGCCTGAGGATGACCACCGGCAATCCAAGGAGCACCCCGGTATAAAAAATCCGCTTCTTGTCACGCATGGATATAACACCGGCAAAAAGGATACCCAGGAGCATCACTGTCAGTATCTTTTGCCCCCAATTCCAATCCCACAGATATGGGTATGAGACAAGGAAAAGAAGAAGGCACACGAGAAGAGGGAAGAAATGGCCGTCGAAGAGTTGGTTAACGAAATTCTTTTTTTTGACAACATCCAATGTTGGGATCTCCTGGGAAACCAAGTAATCAATAATCGGTGATCAGTAATCAGAATAAGACCAGATTGCCACGTCGCCCCGCAACAGCATGGGACTCCTCGCAATGACTGCGAATAAATTCTGTAAATCCTGTCAGAAAAGTTTTTCTCCTGACTACCCTGTCCGCCATAGCCTCCGGCGACGGCGGATGGCTACTGTCCCTTCTCCTCAAAATACGCGTCCAGCCGGTCCAGCCAGGCCGTTCTGGCCTCGAGACTGGTGTACAGGTCATATCCCCCCACAGCCCTTTGCAGGTCGGTCAGGTCCCTGAGAAAACCGTAGACGGCGCTGGCGGCTGAGAGATCAGCTGTGAGAGCGCTGTTCTGGGCATCGATGAGATCGATGATGGATTTGATCCCCCGTTCGTAGGAATCCGTGACAAGTTCCAGGTTCTTGTTGGCCGCGACGGAAGCCTCATTTGTAAGTTGTATACTGGGATAGGATGTTCGGATGAGATTGACGGCAAACAGGATCCTCTTCTCGATCCTCTCGGCAGCGGCCCTGCGTTGGATCTCCAACTGGTTGAGCTGATCCAGGCTTCTTCTTCTGGTCGCCGTCACCTTTCCGCCCCTGTAGAGGGGATAGGATGCGAAAGCCCCTACCGACCACCGGGTGTTGTCTGTGGCGACAATGGAATCCGAGCCGGCGCCGCTCTTGTTAAACGTCTCCTTCACATCTGCTTTCAGGAGAAAATCGGGGAGCCACTGGGTCCTTTTTGCCGAGGTGTAGGTCCTCCCCTCGGCGGCGATCCGCGCGTCAAGTCCCCTCAGTTCCGGGGAGACCAGTATCCCTTCCCTGACGAGAAAATCCCTGAGCAGACCAAGGCTTCTCTGGTTGTTTACATATTTAACAAACCGATCATCAATAATACCGAAAAGTGGATCATCGGTATTCACGTCCTGTGTCATGAACGGTTCCCTCAGGGGACGGCTCAGGATCCGGTTCAGGGAGTTCATGGCGTCAAGGGTCCTGGATTCGGATACCAGCACTATCCTCCGGCGGCCGGCGATCTCGGTCTCCCACCGATAGACCTCCTCTGGACCCGCTGCGCCGACGGAAACCCTCACCCTCGCTCTTTCCAGGTTGGCCCGGGTCAGCCTCAGGTTGTCCTTCTGGATCCGCTCTCTGGTCCGGGCATTGAGAACTTCCAGATAAACATTTGCCGCCTCCCGGACGATGTCCAGTCTCAGCGCCTCGCGTCCCTCCACCCGGGAGTTCTGAAGGTATCTCTGCACATCGTAACCGGCCCAGGTTTCATCGACATACAGGGACTGTGACAAGGTGGCCCCGCCGGACACGGAACGCTCCGGGATTATCCCAAGGGAGGCTTCCGCCCTGCTCTGATCGACGACGATCCCCTGAGCCCCAAGATCAATCTGGGGAAGAAGGGGGGAACGGGCCTCAATGACCTGCTCCTCTCCCGCTGCCAATGCCCTGTCGGCGGCGGCCAGGTCCAGATTGACGAGAACCGCTTCCTGGATCGTCTTTTCGATGGTGAGCAAACGTCCCTCGACTCTCTCCTCATTAATGAGATCGGCCTCCGTCAGGGTGACCAGGGATGGGTACACGTCTATGGTCCTCGCGGTCGCCATGTTGATGGTCAACTGCTCCCCCGGCGTGAGAACCACCGGAAGTTTCCCGGCGTCTTCCCCCTCCAGGATACTCAGCACGTTGACAGCGACATTCCTGGCCAGTTGGTCAAGGGTGTCATCCTGGACCACACTGGCAAGGACACCCTGCTCCACCTCATCCCTGCCCCATGTGGAAAAACTGGGCAGCCTACGGTTCATCAGACCGCGGACGAGCCTGTCGAACTCATCAGAGGTGACCTGCGGTAGTTCAGACACAAGGACTGCCTGGGTCGATGAGGGAAGGTCTGACAGAGCTTCATCAATGGATTTACCGACGGATACAATGTCTATGGCCAGATCCAGTTCCACCATTATTTTCTCGATGGCCGGCACTATTTCAGGGATACCTTCAATAACATGCCTGCTCCCCAGGATGGTCAGGTGATCGAAGGAAGTAATCTCTCTGAAGGTCCTGATACTCCTCTCAAGATCCCTCTGGGCATCGATATAGACCAGGTTTCTGACTCCGCTGGCGCCATCCTTTTCCGGGAGCCGCTGTATCTGTGCATCCACGATCAGGGGAGCGATGACGGGCTTGGGCAGATCCCGCCTCTTACAGATCTCGTTGGAGGCCACCCGTCCCAATGTGATGATCAGGTCCACCTCGGGATCAGCCAGTAGCGCATCAATAGCGTTATTGATCCCGGAGACGGTCCAGTCCGCCTGGATGAAGAGATTGTCTGAAAACTGGACATCAAACTGGTTTGATGTGACGTCCAGGATCTCCTTTACGAGAATCTCCCTGGCCTCGGTGTACCTCGCCCACGGCCCGTCGGTGACGATCCCGACGTG
>QIEJ01000037.1 GCA_003228585.1 Pseudomonadota bacterium | reverse complement strand
AGATGGCGGCGCACCTTGGGCCAGGCCTTGATCTTCCCACAGGCTTTTTTACAATCCGCGAAGGTTTCTCGGGAGGGGCTACGCACGAATTCTTCTACCTGAATCGCCGCCACAGCAGGCCAGTTTCCTTCAAGCGCGCGCACTTCCCGCAGTTGTTCGCGCAGGGTCCCGCCAATACCCGGCCATCTCCCTTTCAGGGCCCGAAGCCCTTTCTGGATCCAGCGTTCGGCGTCTTTATAGCGCCGCGCTATGATCAGTCGTTTGACAAGGCGAACATAGCTGTTCGTTTCCTTTGCTTCGACTTCGCACAACGGGATGATCTCGTCCGTCCTCCCGGCCTCTTCCAAAGCATGGATGGCCCAGTCGCTGAGCCTGTCACGGGTGTAGTCGCGGCCAAAATCGTCCTCATCCTCGGCCCTTTCCAGCCCTTTCAAATCAGCCAGCAGGCGATCCGCCAGAGCGTGCCATGCCGATTCAGGGTGCCGCCTGTTCAGGTAATCGGCAAATTCTCCGCAAACTTCAAACTGATCCTTGAGCAGGGTATCCAGAGCCCAGTTCAGCTTGTCTGCAGGATCAAGAGACGACCGATCCAATGCCTCGACGATCACCGGCATACAACCAGCAATCTCCATGGCGGTTTCGCCCTCATCGTGGCTCATCTCCACCAGGTGGATGCCTGTAGTCACCAACTCCTTTCCAAGGGTTAGAACTTCGTCTGCATACCCGGCCTTGAGCAACGCTTCAAGTTTTCCGCGAATCCCGGAATAATCCGGCGTAAAGCCCTCCTCCCGCCAGTAGTCCTGCCAGCCCGGCTCATCCCCGATTTCACGGATCTCCCGAAGTAGACGCGTTACCAGTATATTGGTGTTGCCGGATGTCATCTGTTTACGGTCGGAAATGTCCCGAGCAATTTCAGGGTACTGCTTTGAAAGTTCATGGATCAGTTGAATGAGCTGGCCTTTGGTTTTGCCGCTCAGAAAGATATCGATCTCCTTTTGTGTCTCCTCGGACATCACCCTTTCATCATCATCCCAATCATCATTCCAATCATCATCCAATTCATCATCCAGATCTGAACCTTCAAGAAGTCGCAGACGATCATCATCCTGCTTTACTTCGGGAACCTGCCGGTTGTTCTTATGGTGGTCCAGGTACTCGATCACCATGGCTACCCCGTGTTTGCAGTCAAACTGATACGGACATGTGCATATCGAAGTCAACTGGCCGTTTTCATCCCAACCCACTTTGGCGGTATAGCGTTTCGTACCCTCGACCCAGGCAATCAGGCTTCCGTCGGCCGTCTTGGCCAGGCCGGAAACAAGCCCCTGCCTCTGATAGCTTTTACCCCGGGAGACAATTTTACTACCGGACCAGTCTTCAAGGTCGTTCCAGGTCAGGCTGGCAAACCTGTCCGATGGTGTTTTCATATTCGTCATAGTCTCCCTTCTCCGGAAATACACCCCTTGCGGATGCGGTGAAGCTTATAGCTGCAGTTCCTGTCTCGGACACCGGTGTCTATTCATTAACAACCGCGGGGTCGGCCGGAGTCAAAGCATCTCTCACCCAGTTCTCTTAAAAGCAGGCTTCGTTCCTCTTTGCTCCGGTCCCATGCTTCCGTCGCTTGCAGCTTTGCCGTGGGAACCAAAGGTTTCATCAACGTACTCAATGAAACCGTTCTACTGCCAAGGGCTTACATCAACTATTTTGTACTCGCTCAGTGGAACCTTGATCAGAAGATCCTGACGGTGTCTTGGGAAATCGACCAACAACTTCAAACAATCGAAAACTGCCAATTCCCAATCCACCCAAGATCGAAAAAACTATGAAAAGGGTGTGCTCTTTCATTTTGCATTTAACCCTTATTACTTAGTCCTTAGTACTTTGTACCTTGTACTGACGTTAACACGTCAGATGCATCGCGGCCGCTACCTTTTCCCCCTCTACCACAAGATGGTTGAACCGGTCACAGGCCTTATCCGTAGTCATGATCTCCAATATTACTCCGGTTGACTCCATGTCATCTTTGGTTTCCTCGGGTACCCACATCTGGCCTGATATGCCTGTCCCGATAATGAGAATTGATGGCCGATAGGCCAGAACCTCCGCCAGATCAATGGTATTCAATCGATGTCCCTCCTTTCTCCACCAGCTTGACATGACCCGCGGGGGAAGCACAACGATGTCGCTGCCATAGATCCGGCCATCGATTTTTATACTGCCGAATTTGAATTTCTCAATTTTCACGATCTATCCCTGATGCCGTAAACCTTGCCACGAGATCCTCGGGCAATCGATCCCTGTTCTCACGAGTCACTTCCATGAGATCGATATCGGGCCTGGTTCTGATCTTGCGGATAAATTCGGATCCGCCGACCGCAACTGTTCCCAGGACGGGATTTGAGCTATCCAGTGCCGCCTCAACGACATTGCGAAAACGAGATGAGAAGCACTCCATCTTTCCGATCTCGTCGATTACGATCAGATAAATCCCCTCCCTGACTTCTATGGATTCCACTGCCAGATGATCAACACTTTGAAGGTCAACCCCGTACCTCCCAACCTGCCATGGGCTATTCAAGCCCACCTTGGCCAACGTCCCCGATCTCCCGTCGAGGGTCCGAATGGAAAATCCGGTCCGTCGGCCATCTGAAGACCTCTCCTCAGCGGTGTAAAATCCTCTGGCGGGTATTTCCAGAGAACTGACAACCTTCCTGATAACAGTTGTTTTTCCGCACCCCGGGACGCCGGTTAGAAGGATGTTCTTTTTCATATGGTAAAGGATAGCTGTTTTTGGAGAAAAATACAGAAGTCTGGAAACAAGCGAAACCTGAAGCTAACTTACCGCAAAGTGACGCAAAATTTTACGCCGTTCCCTGCCCTGAGCCTGTCGAAGGGTTTGCTCTTTGATCTTTGAACATATTTTTTGACAGGATTTACAGGATTTTTTTGGCCCAGGTAGCCAAATCCAGATTCAAAATTCAAAATGGAACACAGTTTCCGGGAAGCACAGCGTAAAGAGCCGTTTGGAATCATTCGATCACGCCGATGGCGGGACTCAGGACAGACGAACACCGAATCCTTTCCCCAATCTTCTGGAGCCGCTTGCCGCACTTTTAATGGTCTCTGGCACCAGTGTCTAATTTCCTTCGACCGGGCTCAGGGCAGGCAGGACAGGCGGCCTGACCCTGGCTCCCCCCCCGAGCGTGTCCGGCGAGGACAGGAAACGCGGCGAGAAAAAAGTAGAGGGGTTCAGTAAATGCAAGGGAAGGCTCTGCTTTTGCCTGGACGAAGGATTTACTGAACTCCTCTGCTTGACCAGCGATCCGGTTATCCGAGAGTGGCTGGGTTAATGACGAAAGAAGCCTATCTTAGCCTTTGGGTGAAAGAGTCATTACACCCAGCCACGCGAGGAGGAGGGTTCAGATTTTCTCTGTG
>QIEJ01000210.1 GCA_003228585.1 Pseudomonadota bacterium | reverse complement strand
TGAGGCCCGCGCCCGTCGATCCGGGAAAACCACCACAAAGACAGTGTGTGCCACGCGATGTTCATCGTCTCCTCATACATCATGGCGAGGGCGGGTATACCGCTGGTGCCTGCGTATGTCCTTACCAGCATGGGCCTGGCGGCTTGCCATATACGTTCGTATTCGCCGGGCGAGTTGACCGGCACCCCCCCTCCATTCGGTCTGTCGCCCCAATCCTCGCCGAATCTCTCCTGGGTGAGCTGCGAAGTACCGATCGAAAGCACGTCAAGCATGCCCGCCCGGGAGAGCTCTGTGCACCAGGACTCCATTAGATTCACGGCATCTCGCTGATTGGCCTGGTAGGGACCTGCGTGCGCCCTCATCAGCGGCGGCAGCCCGCATGCCCGGCCATGCTTTATCCTGTCTATGGCTTTCTCCCGTTTTGCGCCAAAGGCTGGGGATGTCTGCCTGTCCACCGGCAGCGCCGAGGCGTAATCGCACGTTTCCACCAGGTTCCTGCCGAAACTTTCGAGGGCGTCGTCGTAAGGGTGTGCGCCAACCATGTCGCTCGGAGCCAGAGAAGGGTCGATGCCCATGATCGTTAATGTCTCGGCAAGGGTTTCATCGCCACGGAAAACACTCACATCATCGCCGTAGATTCTTTCGATGTCGTCACAAGCGCCAGGCAGAGCGGCAAAATAGACGGCCTTGATCCTGCCCCCATGTTTTGCGAGCATCTGGTGAAATTCCAGCTGATACATCAGTTTCCGAAAGATGCCGACCGCATCGGCCGCGGCGAGACGATAGCTGAAACAGAGGATGCTGATCCGGTTGGCGGATAGCCACCGCCGGATCAGGGAGGATTTGTCGGCCTGGGCCGGGGTGCAGAAGGCTTCGCTGACGACATCATCGGCTACAAGGGTCTTGAATCCGCAGGCGCGAAGAAGCTCGTCAACGCGAGACACACCAAGCGTGTGGGCGTCTACCAGGGGTTTGGCCAGACCGATGACATCGGACGCGATGACCGCTTCAGGCACAGAGTTACTCGTCCAGCGATAATGCTTGCCAACGCCTCCTTGAGGCGGTTCCGGGGCAAACCGAGTTTTTCCAGGGTTCTGCCCTCGTTGCGGAAGTCTCTTCCAAGTATTCCGGACGCCTCGTCAATGAGGTGATCGATTGCCGGGGTATCCACGCCAACGGCGCTGGCCGCATCCGAAATCGGTACGAGCCCCATGGGGACATCTTCCCAGAGATAACGGTGATCGAGCGTCGCCGGAGCCGGAACATCGCGGTAGCTTGGATTGGACCGGAGCATGGTGTAAATGTTGGATGGTTCCAGACCGTACCTGGAACTGAGCCATTTTGTAATGGACGGCGGCCTGTGCCCCAGGACCATGCCCACAGCTTCACGTTCACTGTCAATCTGCTCAAGGTAGAGGGCAGTTTCTCTGCTGACCCCATCACGGTAGAACTCGAAGGGGACCTTCGACAGGATTCTGTCCTTGTTGAGCAGAGCGATGGCCGGGTGAAAAACCGCTCCTATATTGCCGAGACTGGTCTCGAGAAAAGACGCCGCAGCCGTGAATTGAGGATAGACCCCGCAGAGCCTGCTCACAAGGTAGGGCGTGTCGTCGGCCAGGACTGCAGAGATGGACACGGTCTCCTTGATCCCCTTGATGACAGCCGTGCCGGGAACAACCACTCTAGACACATAAACCAGCGTATTTGCCTCGCCGACAATCACATCAGCCGTGCAGCCGGCCTGGCGAATGGTGTGTGATACTTCGAGCGCACCGAAGGTCCTGCCCGGGTTGAGAAGAATGACCTGGCCGTCTCGCAGGTGCGGGGCCATTTTCTGCGCCAGAGGTCTGTGCGCTGTGGCGGTTGTGACAACCATGATTACGTCACGGTCCGCCATTGCCGCAGCCAGGTCAGTGCCTATATAGGAGAGGGTGCCGAAACCGCTTATACTGCCGCAAAGCTCGATGCATCCTCGATTCCGGAAGGCCGCGATCCTGTTGTAAGACCTGTTGTAGAGAGCTACGTCGTGGCCGCGCAGCGCAAGATAGCCGGCAATGGCCTGGCCGCCGCAACCGGCGCCAAGGACCGCGAAAGATAATTTTTCTGTTGAGTCAAACATTGCCGATATCACTCCACAATCTCAGGTTCATTCTGAGAATCAAGACCGCTTCTCGCAAATGGATAATGCCAGCCGACCTACGCCTACACGGCAACCGCAGGGACTGATATATTAATTGGGCAGGAATCGAGATAGGGTCGCCCCCAGTGATTCAGGGGACCTTACACTGTAATAGGAAGGCAACTCTTTGTCAACAGAAAACGTTTTATTGATTAAACGTATTTTATGCTCTTTAAAACAGAACTGCACTGAAAGTTCATCAACCAAAGCTTTATCTTTTCACATCGACCCTCCCATCATCTCTGAGAACGACACCTTTTTGAAGCCCCTGGGGGGCAGAAATTCCTGATCAGAGATAGAACGCTTCTCCACCTTCGTTACGTTAGAATCAACAACAGCCATTCCCCCCTCATAGGAGATGATCTTAACGGGGAATCCCTTCTTGAACAGTTCCTGGTATTGAGATGTGCTCTCAGGCAAGCTGGAAGCGCCCAACCCCATACCCTGTCCCAGACAACTGGTCATTTTTGTCATCATATCGGCCAGCTTGTTGAGACTCCCGACCTCCTTCATAATGGATTTGTCGTCGGTTATCCAGACCTGTTCATACTTTTCACCGTTAACCGTCACAAGGTACTCTGTGGTGCTCAGGCCGGCGATTTTACCCCCACTGCCTACCCTGGTTACTCTTACCTTGGGTGGACTCATGGTTTTTTGCTGTCCCGGCATGTTCATGGACTGCTGCATCATCGCCTTTCCCTCTGCCGACATGCCCTGCATGGCCGCTCCAATCATAGCTAACAGTTCAGAGCAGAATTGATCAACCGTCCCTTTGACATAGGTCTCCTGCCTGTTATCCAGCATTGTCACCAATCCGTTTTTCAGGTCCAGGATCATCGGTTGATCATCCTCCGTCGATATCTCCTTAAATTTACCGTTGGAAATGAATGTCTGGCTTCCCCCGCTGTCAATGAGGACGACACCGGCCTGGGAATTGGCAGCCAGTCCCGGTGCCATCAGAAACAGTAACAAAAACCCTGGTCTCAAGAATCTGTTCATCTCACACGTCTCCTTATAGAATAACAATTCACCAAAGACCCTGTTGATCTTCTCCCGGCTCAATCTTCTATTATACTCCACTTTTGTTTATTGAGGACACTTTCTACGCCTGTCAACTTTGATCCTTTTTCTTTCCAATTCTGTAAGCGTCTACTGTCCCAAAAATCCAGCAGATAACTATAAGCAATAACCCGGCATTGTATATGAGGCTGTCAGAAGGAGAAGATGTCCGGGCGGCTGCGTCTGTAATTGTTTTAATATCAATCACCCCCCCCTCCAACTCAATCTTGTCGAGAATGGCCAGGGTGTGTTGTACTGCTTTTAATGCAATTACCATCAGGCTTGCAAATACCGTAAACATCAAAACAATGCCGCGTTTATAATGTTTTAGAATAACCTGACCAAGTCCCGGGAATATTACACCGGACAGCAGGGCTCCTTTTAATGCATTATTCATCACCCTCTTCTCATCGCTTCAAGCAGCCTCACAAGGAAGGTTATACAGCAAAACTCGTTGATGGAAGCCTGTATCTTATCTCCCCGGCATCTTCATCCCACCCGGCATTCCTCCGGACATTCCGGATGGCATGGAAAATTTGTTGAACCCCTGGGGGATCTCAAACAGAGACGGGTCCTGTTCCCCTACCTTCAGGTCCGTGATTTCGGTCTTGATCTGTGCATTTCGTGCTCCGTCCGAAACCTGCATATCGTTCTTGACCAGTATGCCGTCATCGGTGAGCCAGCTGAGACCCTCGAGCCTGTTCCCCTGGGAATCCTGAGCCACTGTCTTGTATTTTGTCGCGGAGATGCCGTTTACTGTCTCCTTGCCCAGTTTTTTCCTCTCAATGTACTTCAGGTTGGCGCTGCCGCCCGGGGCCGCCGCTATGGGCTTTTCCATGTACATGCGCTGCCGGGGCATGAGGACCCATATGACCCCTTTGTCGAAACGAAAGATCTGGGTCGCGTCATGCATCTCCATACGCTTCATGCCGGGCATGACAAAGACCTTTGCCTCAACATCACCTTGTGGGGTACTCATATGCTCAACAGCGCTGTACTGGGCGCGCGAATCTTCGGCCTGAATCGAAGGGGCGGCCATCGCCGCGCAAAAGCCTGTCAACAACAGGAACAGAACGATCTTTTTCATAACCTCCTCCTTGAGTAAAACAAACCGGCTGATCAAAAACCATTATTTTTATCGCGCCATCTTGGGAGAGATGCTGATGCGATCAATGCCGCCCATGCGAATGTGAATTCTAAATCCCTGGCTGTTTTCATAAACCCCGTCGGGAAGTTGGTAAC
>QIEJ01000254.1 GCA_003228585.1 Pseudomonadota bacterium | reverse complement strand
CTGGAGAAGGCACTCGACAAAGATGATCCCATTGCTGTTGAGTTGAGGGAGAGGGCGAGGGAGATCATTAACGAGTGCCGGCTTGATTTAAGGAAGAATTCAGGAGTCAGAAGCCAGGATATAAACCCGGGGTGGTGAGCCTGTCGAACCACAGGCTCACGCAGGCAGGCTCTGAGAATAAGGAGCTGAATATGGAGGTTGATAATGGATAGGAGAGAGTTCCTCGCACTAAGCGCGGCAGTGCCAGGCTTGTTGCTCGCGCCGAAGATCCTCCTGGCTGAAGCGGCTAAAAAGGCCAATACGTCCAGGTTCCCTCGGCCGCTGGAGCCGGCTATAAGGGATGGGGTCAAGGAGTACCGGCTTTACATAGCTATCTATCAGCAGGAATTGGTGCCCGATTTCAGTTTTCACACCCTCGCCTTCAACGATCAGGTCCCGGGGCCGGAGATCCGCGTGAAGGAAGGTGACAGAGTCCGAGTCTACTTCAAGAACAATACGGAACTGAACCACACCATCCACTGGCACGGACTCTATGTTCCATGGCGCATGGACGGGGTGCCTTACGTGACCCAGATGCCGGTCATGCCGGGGCAGGAATTCATCTACGAGTTCGAGGCCAGGCCGGCCGGGACCCATTTCTACCACTGCCACTGGGGGACATTGCTCCATCTTCAGGCGGGAATGTACGGATCCCTCATTATCGAACCCGAAAGTGACACTGTCGCAAAACGCTTCCCTTACGACAGAGAGTATACATTGCTCTACTCAGCCCACGACGTCAATTATGTCAGGAACGAACTCGACGGCATGCTCACAAGGATGAAAGAGCGGATGTACCTGATGAAAAACGGCAGGTTTGATGCTGAGCGGTTCAATCTTTTCAACTCGGTTGATGAACTTAAGAAGGCCGTCCGGTCCGGCTACCGCCCACCCTATACCAATAACATGCGGGCCCAGGCCGACCTGCCCGACCCGAACTGGTTCACCGTCAACGGCAAATCCTATCCGGAGACCCCGTATCTGTACATCAAGACAGGGGAGAGTATCCGGGTCCGTTTGATAAACGCCGGAGGCGAATCCCATTACCTTCACCTCCACGGCCATGATTTCTGGCTGGTGTGCGACGACGGGCTCCCCCTTGAGCATCCCCGGCAGATGAACACCCTTCATCTGGCGCCTGGAAAAACCCACGATATCATTATCGAGGGCAACAACAGAGGGATCTGGACCTTCCATGATCACGACACGAGGAGGGTTACCAACAACGGACTCTATCCTGGAGGGAACCTGATGGTCCTTGTGTATGAAGATCTCCCCATGGAGGAAAGGGCGGTTGGACAGATGAAGGGCATGAAGATGGAGGGAGCCGGGATGGACCTGCTCCCCAAGATCGCACTGGATGAATAGGGGAGGAGACGGAGATGAAAAAATTTCTCATTACACTTGTGGCTTTTGCATTATGTCTGGCTGCTGCAACCTCCTCTCGCGCTGAATTGACACCCGAGATACAGTTGGGGATAAAAGGGGTTTTCTCCCTCGATTATGCCAGGCAGGATGGGAACAGCGACACAACTCTGGTTAATTTCGACGACACGTCGATCATGCTCGGTTTCAGGGAAAAGCTCTATTCGGATTATCGTGGACAGTTTGTGGTTGGCATGAAGTTCACCGATCCGGATTCAGATCTGGGACCTGTTTTTTACAATCACATCTTCCTGAGGATAGAGGACAAAAAGAGTGATCTTCTCTTCGGCCGATCCAGGGCCAGCACAACTCTCATTGAATTTCCCACGTTGAGAGATGATGACACGCTTCTTTATTCCGACATCCTCAACCCCCATGCGTCAGCAGCCGGCTTTGAAGCGGAGGAATATCAATACGCCAGCATGTTGAGAGGTTCGTACCTGGTGGCGGACAAGGTATGGCTCCAGGCCAACATCAGCTCGTTCAAGGAGGACCCCCTCGAGGACTTCGGCGTTAACGCGGCTGGTTTGACGCTCGAGTATCTTGTCCCCGAATCACAGCGTTGGAACCGGAAGGTCCTTCAGCAGATCGGCTTCGGGTTCAACACATTCCTTGATGTGGAGCAGCCGGGGGGAAGCAGCGACAATCTGATCAATACGATGGCCTCGCTGGTACTTAACGTGAAACCGGATCCGGTGCACTTCTGGGATCTTCGAGCCCAGACAATCTACAATAACGGGCTCTCCGGAATTGATGCTATTGGAGATCTCAAGGATATGTCCCAGGCCGAATCCGTGTCTCTCCTGGCCTCCCTGCGTTATCTTAACCGGAAGCTCGAGTGGCCCAACGCACAGGTTGCCCTGACGGCAGGCTACAAGAACTTCCCGGGTTTACAGGTGGACACAAACCAGTATGGATTTATCCTCAACGGCCTGCATCGTATAGGCTCTGGATTCGACGTTGGACTTCAGCTGGCCTACGATTCCTTCACAGGTGATCTGGCAGCCCTGTTCGGGAAGGATGAATTCAGAATGCAGGCATTCCTGACATTTGAGTTTGACACCCGTTGGAACAATCAGTTCGATGAAAGGGACTCCTTGCTGAATCTGGAGCATGGATACATACCATGAGGGCAAAGGAAAAATGGGAAAGAAAAAAGGTGAATCCGGAAAAGGAGCCTGCATGGGGTTCTCCGACAGGTTTCTGGGGAAATGGTGCGTGTTCGGCTTGACTTATGCACACTAAAATACTAGTGTTGTGCTTGAGAAAGGGCCTTCCAAGAGGGAAGGTCCTTTTGCGTTGAGGAGCCATATCAGGAAACTGGAGGGGAGAAGGAGACGTTTTCATGAGAATGAGTCCTTTTCCCGTGGTTCTTTTAGCTGTCGCTCTTATTCTGATGCTGCCGGCATCGTCACTCGCCCTCTCCGCATCCAAGGTTACACTGAACTTCATGTGCGCCTGCGGCACATGTGATGAAGCCCTGTCCACCTGTGAATGTCCCCAGTCCGATGATTACAGAGCTATGGTTTTCAATCTGGTGGGTCAAGGCTATACCGAGGAACAGATCATCCAGGATTTCGTGGGCCGTTGGGGTCCCTCCATTCTCGTCGTGAACACCGCTGCCGCTCCTCGATCCATCGAAAGCCGGTTCAGCAGCAGAACAGTAGGATTTGTTCTCATCCTGTTTGGGGTCACATTCGCTGCTTTCCTTTTTGGAAGACATTTCCAGAGATCTCCGGCCCTGATTAAGGAGGAAACCGCGAAAAGCACAAGAAAAAGAAGCGGTTCGTCAAAACAGAGATCGTCGACGAAAAAACAGTCCGGGAAACGAACCAGATTCCAGGACGGTGTTGACGATCATCTGTTGGATGATTATACTGAAGATTAAGAGGGGTGTGGTCTGGAGGTGAGTCATGGAGACCCGGAAGGATGATATCAAGGAAGGCGGATTCTGGAAACGGCTGAAAAATAACGCCAGGAGAGTGCGCGAGGAACTGAAGGA
>QIEJ01000199.1 GCA_003228585.1 Pseudomonadota bacterium | reverse complement strand
CGTCTTGCCATGATCAACGTGACCTATCGTCCCTACGTTAACGTGCGGCTTCGTCCTCTCAAACTTCGCCTTAGACATCTCATTCCTCCTTAAGCTTTCGGTACCCTATTGGAGCAGCGAATGCCCCTTTCCCGTTACTACCCTCTCGATTAATGGAGAGGCCCCAAAAACCCGCCTTAAACACGCATGGAGCCCACGGCCGGGATTGAACCGGCGACCTCTTCCTTACCAAGGAAGTGCTCCACCCCTGAGCTACGTGGGCAAGTTTTCTTTTGGAGCGGGAAACGGGATTCGAACCCGCGACCCTCAGCTTGGAAGGCTGACGCTCTAGCCAACTGAGCTATTCCCGCCCGGTAACCTGAACAGGTGAAAACACCCTTTTTTAAAACAAAAAAGCCCATCCCTTCAAAGCATTCCATCCGGTTACAGCGGCTTTCAAGGATTTTTTTAAAAAAGCATGGCCTGCGAACTTCCCGCATCGGCCGGTGGTTCCTTATGGTGGGGAGGAGTGGATTCGAACCACTGTAGGCAGTGCCAACGGGTTTACAGCCCGTCCCCTTTAGCCACTCGGGCACCTCCCCGAAATTCCCGGATATACAAACAGTGCTGTCCGGTTATGAAATGTTGTGGAGCTGGCGATGGGACTCGAACCCGCAACCTGCGCATTACAAGTGCGCTGCTCTACCGATTGAGCTACGCCAGCGTACCAGCGAGCCCTGAGATCTATGTCGAAATCAACTCCTCAAAAAACTCACACTATTGGGGAGAATAACAGCCTTAATTAAAGGGTCGGGTAAGGTTTGTCAAGGGAAAATTTATCGATTCCATATTCCAAATTCCATATTCCAAATTCCAAATTTCATAACAAAGATCAAAGAACGAAGGGAACAGGATGGTCATTGCGAGGAGTCACACCAACGGCGTGACAACGTGGCAATCTAAGGGAGCATAACAGGCGATCCCGGCAGTCTCCTCTAACTGAGATCGCTTCGTCACGCCATAGGCGTGACCTGCGATGACAACCGCTTGATACAATCACCTCGATACTTCGTTACTTCGATACCTCGTTACAGCTATACGCCCCCTCGCCCATGCTCCCCCTCTCCCATGCGCCTTTTCACTCACGCGCGCGTCTTCGCTCCATAACATGATACAGTGCGATGCCTGCAGCCACCGACACATTGAGTGAACCCACGGCATCAGTGCCCGGGACCGTTACCAATCTGTCACACAACTTGCGAATCCCCTGCCCCACACCCCGGTGCTCCCCTCCCAGGATGAGGGCGGTCTTCTCACTGACGGTGTGCCATTCCCACAGGGGAGTCCCACCCAGTTCAACCGCGACAACCTCGTATCCCTCTGAATTCAGCCTCTGACACGCACTGACCGCTCCTGGAACCATCGCTATTGGCAGACTCTCGAGTGCCCCCGATGATGTTCTGGAAACAGCAGGACTCAGGGGAGTTGAGCCCCGTCTCGGGACCAGCATTGCCCTGGCGCCCAAAAACAGGCCGCAGCGCACGATGGCTCCCAGGTTACGGGGATCCTCAATGCCGGTGGTCATCAGAAGCAGGTCACCACTCCCGGAAGGCTCAAATCGCAGGATCTCGTCAATGGAGAAAACCGGCAGAGGCCCGCACTCTAATACCACTCCCTGGTGTTTGCCGTGTCCCGCCATTCTGCCCAGGTCAACGGGCTCAACCTCCCTAAAAGCCAATCCCATATTCCCTGCAAGACGGATCAACTCTCCGGCTCCTGATTTTCTTGACACCCAGAGCCGGTGGAGGGCTCTTCGTCGGTGCTTCAAGGCTTCCAGGACGGACTGGTGGCCGGTGAGAAGCTGGATCTCTTCGCTATCGCTCATCGCTCTCATATCCAATATCCAAAATCCAAAATCCAAAAAACCTTGGTAAAAACATAAAATTCCCCTACATCATTTTGGTTTTTGGATCTGGGATCTGGGATCTGCCCCATTTTAATCCTGCTTCACAGGGATTAAAATGGGGCCCTGAGGCGTATCCTGAACCGAATAGCCCATTTCGATGATCTGGTCCCTCAACTCATCGGCCCTGTTCCAATCCTTTCTTTTTCTGGCCTCGGCCCTATCTTCAGCCAGGGCCCGAGCTTTCCTCTCGCCTTCGTCGTCTCCGGTGGTGGAGACCGCGAAATAAGCGGGTCCCTCCCGGAGGCCATTTTCGAAGAAGCCGAGAATCCCGCCGACACTTTTGAAGAATCCATCCACACCCGCCTTCCAGTGCCCGGAGACCTTGCCTGTCACAGCTTCAACTCCATCAAGGACACCATTTAAGGTTCCCAATGTCGAGAAGAGGTGCCCCAGGGCCGCAGCGGTGTTGAAATCATCATCCATGGCATTTATGAAGGCCGGTTCCATCTCCTCCAGGACGGTTTGAAGAGATTCGGATTCAGATTCATTCATCTGCCTGGATTCTGTTTCGGTTCGGCAAACTCTGGAAAAGAGGTTCATGAACCGCTCATAGCGGACTCGTGCCTCTTCCAGGGCCTGGTCCGAGAAATCCAGGGGGCTGCGATAGTGGGTCGACAGAAGAAAGAACCGGATGATCTCCGGCCTGTAGCGCTCAAGGACCTCACGTATGGTAAAAAAATTCCCCAGGGATTTGGACATCTTTTCGCTGTCAACATTGACGAACCCGTTGTGGATCCAGTATTTCGCGAAGTCCAGATCCGCTTCAGCTTCCGACTGGGCTACCTCGTTTTCGTGATGGGGGAATATCAGATCCTTGCCCCCGCCGTGGATATCCAACGGCTGTCCAAGCAAGGCACCCGACATCGCGGAACACTCGATGTGCCAACCCGGCCTGCCCCTCCCCCATGGGCTGTCCCACCACGGCTCTCCCTCCTTCGAACTTTTCCACAGAGCGAAATCCAACGGGTCTTTCTTCCTCTCGTCGACCCCCACTCTGGCCCCGGCCCTCATGTCCTCGGGATTCCTGCCAGACAGCTTTCCATAGGGCTTGAATTTAGCGACCTCGAAATAGACGTCCCCATCGACGTTGTACGCATATCCCTTATCCTCGAGACTCTTCACCAGCCGTATAATATCCTCCATGTGTTCCGTGGCACGCGGCTCCATGTCGGCACGTTGGATTCCCAGAGCCTCCATGTCCACATCGTGCACCTCGATGAACTTCTCGGCCAGATCCTTCCAGTGGACCCCTTCCTCGTTGCTCCGGGCTATGATCTTGTCGTCGATATCCGTGTAGTTCCTGACGTAAGTCACATCGTACCCGGAAAACCTCAGGTACCTCACGATAACGTCGAAAGCCACCGCCGCCCTTGCGTGACCAATGTGGCAGTAGTCGTAGACGGTGACACCGGAGGATTGAGAGGTTTGAACTCCTCCTTCTTTCCTGTCAGTGTGTTGTAGACACGAAGTGCCATTCAATAAATCCTCCAAAAGTAGTACTAGGTGCTAAGTGTTAAACGCCACAACATCGTGGACAGAAAATTGTGCCAGGACATCGTGGACAAAGTTCTTAGTACTTAGTACTCATCGGTCGAGAAGAGGATCTCGTTTTTCAATCATCGCCACGGCGATGGCGGCAACACCCTCTTCTCGACCGATGAACCCCATCCCTTCCCCGCGTGTGGCCTTTATATTCACACTGTCCGCCGGTATTCCGGCAGCCTCCAGCCTGGAGATCATGTCCGGGACATGAGATACGATCTTGGGCTTCTCCGCGAGAAGGGTGACATCGGCGTTGCCCACTTCCCATCCTTCATTTCGGATCATGGACAGAACAATCTTCAGAAGGTCTAGGCTGTCCGCACCCCGATACTTTTCATCGGTATCGGGGAAGTGCTGTCCGATATCACCCATCCCGGCTGCACCCAATAACGCGTCCATCAGGGCGTGAGCGAGGACCAGAATGTCCATCAAGGCCGCGCTCGTGCTCGATCCGGACACCACCGAGGACAAGCGGCCTGTTCCCGACCAGCCTGTGCGCATCGTAGCCTATGCCCACTCGAATTCGGTCGCTCACTGGTTGCTCCCTCTTGAAGTATCGGGGTAACGGGGTATCGAGGTGTCGAGGTAAAACCCAATGATCATTCTCAGATAGATATAATGCATCGTTTTCCACTCCGTTACATCGTTACTTCGATACGTCGATACTCGAAAATCAGTTTTTTCCCTCCTGATTTTCGATGATCCACCTCGCGTGCTCCAGATCGTCCAGGGTGGTGATCTTGATGTTCCCCGGATCACCCGGGACGATCCTCACCGGGTGTCCGTTCCAC
>QIEJ01000051.1 GCA_003228585.1 Pseudomonadota bacterium | reverse complement strand
ACTGTATAACCGATTCGACCCGGTAGTCGGGAAGCTTGTCCCGTCCTTTCAGAAAACTCAGTTCCACCAGGACTGACACGCCAATGATCTCTCCACCCAGGGACTCGACCAGTTTACACACAGCCTCGGCGGTACCGCCGGTTGCGAGAAGGTCGTCGACGATCAGGACTCGCTCACCCTTTTCAATAGCATCTTCGTGGATCTCCAGAGTGTCCTGGCCGTACTCCAGATCATAGATCTGGGAACAGGTTTTATAGGGTAATTTCCCGGACTTTCGTACTGGTATAAAGCCGATCTTCCTTCGATCAGCCATGGGTGTGCCCAGAATAAACCCACGTGATTCAATCCCGATGATCTTGTCGACCGCTGTCTCCTCGCTGATCCGGGGCCACATCAGAGCCAGTGCCCTGTCCAGCAGAGCTCCGTCGCTTAAAACCGGAGTGATATCCTTGAAAAGGATGCCGTCAGGTACATCACGTATCGCTTTTTTTATAATTTCCATCTATGCGGTTCCTCCCGAATGCGATGCCTCCCCGTGTCCTTGCGTGCTGTTCCAATGGGGTTCAAGGATTCGCGCACCTTGCCGAATAATACTGAAATCGTCAAGAGGAGTCATTGCTCTTCCGGCTGAACCCGTACGACCCGAGCGGGTCGCCTAAAGCCCTGTAGGATCGGTCGCGGCGAATAGGCGAGCGGATTGGCGATCTCCATCCGGATCCCGCCTCTTTCATCCAGGGCTTCCTCGGCGACATGGGTGGCCACGATCTGACCGAGAAACATGTCATGAACGCCAAGGGGGATTATTTCCGTCAGTTTGCATTCAAGACAGATCGTGCACTCTTCTATCAGGGGAGGGGAAATCTTTTCCGCCTCCGCGGCCGTCAGTCCTGTTTGGGCGAATTTGTCAACATCTTTACCGGAGATGATGCCGCACAGATCAACCTTGCGAATGATATCAACAGGGGGAAGATTGACGGCAAATTCCCCTGTATCCCTGATGATCCCATGCGAATATCGGCTGGGTCTGATGCTGATGCTGAGCATGGGAGGATCGGAACAGATGACGCCGGTCCATGCGATGGTGATAATGTTGGGCCTCCCTCCTTTGTCGCGGCAGGTCACAAGGGCCACAGGTGTAGGACAGAGGAAGGTTGACGGGCTGATAGACGTTTTCTTCATGGGATTCTCCGATAAATGGTCGTTGATTAAAAAATCAATGTTTAAAATTCAAGATTATCAAACACAACCGGTCCTGAAAAATTAGACTCTTACTTGAACCTCAAACCTCAAACCTCAAACCTCAAACCTTGAACTCTACAATATCTGCGCCAGAAACGCTTGAGTCCGCTCATGCTCAGGATCATCGTAGATCTTGTCGGGTGTTCCCACTTCCACGATCCTACCCTCATCCATGAAAATGACCATATCACCCACCTCCCGGGCGAACCCCATCTCATGAGAGACGACGACCATTGTCATGCCCTCACGGCAGAGTGCCTTCATGACGTCCAGAACCTCGTTGACCATCTCGGGATCAAGAGCGGATGTGGCCTCGTCAAAGAGCATGACTTTCGGCTGCATGGCCAGGGCCCTGGCTATGGCAACACGCTGCTGCTGGCCCCCCGAAAGCTGTGACGGGTAGGAATTGGCCTTTTCCGGGATGCCGACCTTATGCAGAAGCTGCATGGTGATCTGTTCGGATTTTTCTCTGGAGCGGCCCCGGACCTTGATCTGGGCGATGGTGACGTTTGCCAGGACGGTCATGTGGGGAAAGAGGTTGAAGCTCTGAAACACCATGCCGACCTCCGCCCTTACGCTGTTGATGTCGGTTTTCAAGTCGGTGAGGAGGATCCCGTCGATGGTGATATCTCCCCTGTCCGGTTTTTCCAGGTGGTTCAGGCATCTGAGGATCGTGCTTTTGCCCGAACCGGAGGGCCCGATGATGACGACGACCTCACCCTTGTCCACCTGAAGGGAAACATCCACCAGGGCCTCGACCTTGTGCCTGGAATAGAAGGTTTTATAGACGTTCCTGACGTCAATCACTGGCTGCGAATCTCCTTTCCAGGAACTGGACAAGCATGGAAAGTGTGAAAGTCAGGATGAGGTAAAGGGCGGCGACAGTGAAGAAGACCTCAAAATAGTTGAAAGTGCTTGTCCCAATTTCCCGGCCCGCTCTTGTGAGCTCTACCAGGGCTATGACCCCGACCAGGGAGGAATCCTTGATGAGGGAGATGAACTGACCCGCCAGGGGAGGGAGGATCCGTTTAAAGGCCTGAGGAAGAATAATGTATCGCATGGCCAGGTAATAGTTCATCCCAAGTGACCGGGCGGCCTCCATCTGGCCCTTGTGGATGGATTGAATGCCGGCCCTTATGATCTCTGCCACGTAAGCACCGGCAAAGAATGACAGGGCAAGCACACCGGCCCAGAAACTGGACAGGGAAAAAACCTGGCCCACGAAGAAATAAAAAATGTATATCTGAACCAGAAGGGGTGTCCCCCTGATCAGCTCAATATAACCTATGGCCAGCCATTTAGGAGCCGGATTCGATGAGAGCCTGGCAAGGCCGGTAATAAGACCGATAATGATCCCGAGGATAATCGAAAGCACCGAAATTTCCAGTGTGAGAACAAGCCCCCTGAGGAGAAGACCCGGTTTCCACTTTGTCCACTTTGCAAGCAGATCTCCGGCCTTTAGCTCATCACCGACGGCGACCTCGATCATGTCCTTTGGTAAATTGTAATACTGTTCCTCACCGTAGGAATTCACCGCCACGATGACCGTGCTCGATCCTGCTCTGTCCAGGGCTTTTACAGTAGCGTTGTCCTCGACCACTATTTCCCTGCTCTCTTTGAACAGGACATAGCGTGGTATCTGTTCCCAACGCCAGATATACTCGACTCTCCTGGTTGTCTGCACCGTCCCGATCACCAGGCCCACGAGGATGGCGGCGAGTGCTGCCCAGGATAGGATGTTCCGGAATCTGGGGTTATGCAGGAGGTTTTTCAGTGTATCCAATGAATCCCTCCGGAGAAGTAAACCAACATGTTCAGGGGGGGCTGATTGCCCCCCCTGAATCCGGTTTTACAGGTGATCTGCTACTGAACTTCATTGATCCATTCGTTACCGGTGATCCATTTGTTGTAGATCTTGTCATACCGGCCGTCACCCTTTGCCTGCGCGAGGAAGTTGTTCAGCCAGTTCAGAAAGTCTGGATCGCCCTGTTTGACAGCCCAGCCCAGAGGCTCAAATGTAAACGGATCATCCAGGAAGGCCAGTTTGCCGGCGCCCTTCTGGGCAAAGAAAACAGCGCAATAGGGAAGGTCGTAGACGAACGCATCGGCCTTGCCGTTGATGACCTCCATTGCAGCCTCGGGCTCCGTTTCAAAGCTCTTGTAGTTGGCCCTGGGTATGTTTTTCTTTACTGCCTGCTCACCGGTGGTGCCAAGTTTGGAGGTAACCGTGTATTTAGGATCATTGAGGTCTTTATAGCTCGTGATGGTTCCCTCGTGTTTTTTTGCAATGAGGATGGTCTGCCCGACAACGATGTAGGGGTTGGCGAAGTTAACTTTCAGGTTGCGTCCCTGGGTTACCGTCATCCCGCTCATGATAATGTCGAATTTATCAGTAAGCAGGGAACCGATGATCCCATCCCAGGCGGTCGGGACCAGTTCAAGCTCGACGCCCATGGAAGCAGCCATCTCTTTGGCCATATCGACATCGAAACCGACTACTTTACTCTGCTTGTCCTGCATCTCGAAGGGCATATACCCCGGTTCCATCCCGACACGCAGTTTGCCCGCCTTGAGAATCGAATTGATAGCGGATCCTTCCGCCAGCTGCATGTTCGCGGATTTTGCCGTCCCATCCGCTGCCTGCTGGGGAGGCTGGGTACAACCGAAGACCGAGAGTAATGCGACAGAAAGTAGAATGCTTAATGCAACTTGCGCTCGTTTCATGGTTCCTCCTTTTTGGCTAAGGCTTCTTTCCAGTAATTCGAGCCGTCTCAATAAGACTTTCCCTCATCGAGGAGTTCGACGATCCACCTGGGGATCTCTTCCTTTGGAATGTAGATTATCTCAGTGTGGTCACAGAGTGGACACTTGACCTGGATGGCCTCCGCTTTATCTCTCACTTTACCCCCCTTAAGGTAAGTCCGTTAACTATATCACTCCAATTTTTTCCATGTCAACGATTGACAGTGTCCTGAAATCCGCGATTGGTTTGTTCTGGTCCTCCGGTCGGGGCGTTTGAGGGTTATTTTTCATTTACCGGGCCAGATGTGTGGCGCCTTCGCCATCCAAAGCGACTCTTTGCCGTGTCATCCTGACCGGAAGCACCCAATCGCCGGATTTCGGGGATTTACTGTAATGTTGACACACTCGAATCACTGCCATAGTATGACCCGGCCAAGGAGGATAGATTGGATTATCTTATACCCGCACTGGGTTCTGTAACGGGAATAGAGATGGCCCAGTGGAAGGATATTCTTTCTTTTTCCCTGAAGGTCATCCTGTTCTGTCTCCCCTTTATAGCCCTGGGATTGCTTATAGAGCGAGATATCATCAGCGTGCCCCGACTGAACCGTTTTGCAAAGATCTGTGTTCTCGTCTTGTTTGCTGCCCCGATATTCCTTTTCGGGGTCCTCAATTACATGGCCCCCGGACTGCCGGATTCGTTCTGGGATGGACATCCCACTCTGGAATCTTTCTGGATCATGGAGGGTGAGTGGGCTCCCATTATTCTTATGGCACTGGTGGCCGTCTTTGTTATCCTCTACGCGGTGGAAACTCTTAGCGGGGATCTTTC
>QIEJ01000023.1 GCA_003228585.1 Pseudomonadota bacterium | reverse complement strand
ACACCGTCCACCTCCGGAGCCTGTCCTCTATGACGTCCAAAGGAACCGTCCTCATCATCCCCCTCCCCCAGAACTTCAAACTCTATTTCTACCAGTTCCTTCAACAGTGACCGGGAAACTTTTTCCTGCTCTTCTATCAGAATCTGTGCTCTCTCCCTGGCAAGTTCCGGGGCTACCTGATCATCCATGGACGCTGCCGGAGTACCGTCCTCCCGGCTGTACGGGAAAACACCAAGGTGGTGAATACCGGACTCCCGTACAAACCGTATCAGCTCACGGAAATCAGCCGGTTTCTCCCCGGGGAAGCCGGTCATTAGAGTGGTGCGGATAAAAACATCCGGCATGTGTGCGCGGACCAGTTCGAGGACCTGCCGGGGGTGAGGGGCGTCACCTCTTCCCATTTTTCCCAGGACACCCTCCGAAACGTGCTGGAAGGGGATGTCCAGATATCGGCAGGCCCTGGCATCCGTTTCAAGGGATTCAAGAAAAGCGCTATTGACACGGGAGGGATGAAGGTAAAGGACACGCAGCCAGTAATTGCCCGGGAAGTTCAGGACTGATTGAATGAGTTCCGCCAGAGTTTTGTCACCTTTATCCACCCCAAAACGTCCCGTGTCCTGCGACACAAGGGTGATCTCCCGGACGCCCTGCTCCAGCAGCCATCGTGTTTCCTCTACCACCGAGGAAATGGATCGGCTCTCGAATTCCCCCCTCAGCCTGGGTATCATGCAGTAAGTACAGTGGTTAGAGCACCCTTCCCCCACTTTGAGATAGGCCCTGTGAGAAGGTAATGACAGCAGCCTCTCGGGAAAGGGAGATTGAAGGTTGACCGCCGCCCTGACGCCTGTTACAGCCTCTACCACCTCCTCGAGGGACTTCGGATGAACGAAAGCATCAATCTCGGGGATCTGTTCCAACAGATCCTCACCGAACCGACTCACAGCACAACCCGTAACCACCACTCTCTGGACAGTGCCCGCTTTTTTCAGTTGGACCAGTTCAAGAATACGATCCAGAGATTCCTCCACAGCCTCCGTGAGGAAGGAACAGGTGTTGATCAGGACGCAATCCGCCCCCTCGGGGTTGTCAACGAACCTGCAGCCTGATCGCGCCAGGTAGCCAAGCATGACCTCGGTATCCACGAGGTTTTTGGAGCAGCCTAGACTGACCACTGATATTTTCATTAGGGCTCAATGACCTCTGTCCCAACGGGCACATCCCACTGGAACAGCTCTTTCGGCAGGGGCAAGTTGGTCTCTATCTGTGAGAAGGTTATGGTTGTAATATTGCCAATGCGATGATGAATGGAGATCCGTTCTATGATCCCTGTGTCAGGTGCGATCAGGATCCCGATCCTGTCGAAGGGTGTTTTCCCGGATACGGGGAAGAGATCAAGTGAGTATCGTCCGCCGGGCCTGGTGTTTCCAGACTGGACCGTAAACTCATCTTCCAGCCCGTCCAGACCGCCAAGAAATGTTGCGGCTCCCTGCCTCATCTCCTCACGAGTCATCTCTTTTTTCAGCACCTGATTGCGAGTTGGCATATATATCCATACAAGACTTCCGTCGATCACAACTTTGTGGGGCTTGGACCCAAGGTAATCCCAGCGCATCCTGTCCGGTAAAAGGAAATAGAGAGTCCCTTCCTCGCGATTGGAGATGCCCACGCCAGGCCGCTCCTCCGTCTGAACGAAGTGTGCCTTTAAGGTGTTCAGGCTCTTGTAGGTCCTGTTCACGAGTTCCATCGCCGAAACAACATCGTCGGGAGCATCCTGAGCCGCTGCGGGCATAGTGAGAACCAGCAGGAAGATAGTGAGCAAAATGAAACGGTTCATTCGATCTCAACCCTTCTTAACACAGGCCGTGGTTTTGCGCCGTCCGGAGGCCCGATTATCCCATCAGCCTCCATCCGCTCGACCATCCTGGCGGCCCGATTATACCCCACCTTGAAATTGCGCTGGATCATGGAAGCCGATGCATAACCCTTCTGGTAGATGAAGTTGAGAACCTCCCCGTACTTCTCATCCTCCTCATCGTCATCTTTTCCCCTGGAAGGAGGCTCGTAATCGAACAGGTCATCGCGGTATTCCGGTCTCGCCTGCCCTTTCAGATAACGCGCGATCCGGTTCACCTCTTCATCGGTCACCATGCATCCATGTACACGGACCAGCCCTGAAATACCCGTCTTGATAAAAAGCATGTCGCCCTTTCCCAGGAGCTGCTCGGCGCCGTTGGCATCAAGAATTACCCGGGAGTTGGACTTATCGAAAACCTTGAAAGCGATCCTGCCGGTGATATTGTTCTTGATATTTCCCGAGACAATGTCCACTGAAGGTCTCTGGGTGGCGACAATCAGATGGATTCCGGCCGCGCGTGCCATCTGCCCCAGGCGCGCAATGCACTCCTCCACCTCACGGGAAGCCGTCATCATGAGATCAGCCAGCTCATCGATGACCACTACGATGTGAGACAGGTAGGGATCGTCCCCGTCGGGTGGAGTGTCGAATTTAGCCATCTTTCTGTTGTAGCCGGAAATATCCCGGACCTTATGTGTCGCCAGAAGCTGGTACCGCCTCTCCATCTCGACCACGACCCATCTGAGAGCTGAGGCTGCTTTTTTCGGCTCCATCACCACCGGCGCCAGGAGATGTGGAATCCCCTCATAAGGGGACAGCTCCAGCATCTTTGGATCAACCATGAGTAACCGGACCTCATCAGGTGTGAGGTTGCAGATGAGGCTGAGGATCATGGAATTAATGGCCACGCTCTTCCCGGTACCGGTAGCGCCTGCTACAAGAAGATGCGGCATGGAGTCGAGATCTGTGACAAAGGGTACACCCGCCGTGTCCTTGCCAAGAGCCAGTTTGAGATTTCCCTTTGCTGATTTGAATTCAGAGGACGAGAGGATCTCCCGCAGGATTACCAGTTCCGGTTCCTGGTTGGGAATCTCGATCCCAAGCACAGACTTTCCAGGAATAAGCGTGACAACGCGGATGGCGACCCCGCCCATGGCCATGGAAATATCCCCGGTCAGGTTGACGATCTGGCTCAGTTTGACACCCGGGGCCGGTTCATATTCGAAGACGGTTATCACCGGTCCCGGGCTGACCGACGTCACACGTCCTTCGATGCCAAAATCCCTGAGTTTCTTCTCCAATATCCTGGAACGCGCCAGATGCTCCTCCTCACTGACGCCAAGGTAACTATCTTCCGGCATATCCAGAAGACGAAGAGGCGGAAGCGCGAATTTGCCTTTTGGCCTGGGGAACGCCTCAAACTCCTCCTGGACAGGTTCCGAAGCACCCCTGCTTCCTGCGTTCTCTTTTCTCGCAACGACCCGGGGAGGTGCGACTTTTGTCTCGACGGCTTTGGCTCTGGTAACAGCCTTGTGTCTCTTTGTCCTTTCCTTTCGAATGGTTACCAGGCGAATCAGTGACCCGAAGAAACCCAACAGACCAAGACCTGACGAGCGAAGAGAGAGATTGGTCATTACCAGCAGGGAGGCGAGCAGGAGTGCCGAAACCAGGATATACGCGCCCGGCAGGTTGAAA
>QIEJ01000016.1 GCA_003228585.1 Pseudomonadota bacterium | reverse complement strand
GGCATGAGACAGGGGAGCTTCGAAAAATTCCTCCGGGACACCCTCCCGGAGATGGGATATGTCTGGCGAAGACTTTGCCGGAAAAACGTGAGGCGGAAGCTGCGACATCGAATGGAATACCTGAGAATCCGGGAACTTGCTGATTATCGGGAGCTGCTTTTGAAAAATCCGGAGGAGATGGCTGTTTTCGAGTCTCTGCTCCGGGTTACCATTACCCGGTTTTTCAGAAATGCCGATGTCTGGGAGGAACTGGGGCAGGTCCTTGTCCGTGAGGTGACGGCACTGGATAACAGCGTCATCTTTTCATCATGGTCTGTCGGATGCGCCGGGGGCGAGGAGCCCTATTCCCTGGCTATGCTTTTAAATCAGCTTTCGCGGAGAGGTGAATTCGGCCACCCATGGAGAATTCTCGGAACCGACTCTGATGATGCCTCCCTGAAAAGAGCCGGGGAGCGGGTCTACAAACGGGGAAGCGTCCGGGAGGTGCCTCAAAACCTTCTTGAGCGATGGTTTGATCACAGAGACGACCTGTGGGTTCTCAATCCCGGCATTACAGACAACCTTACCATACGTTCTCACGACACACTGCATGAACCGCCCCCCGGGGCTTTTCACCTCGTACTTGTCAGAAACTCCATTTTCACCTACAACACACCGGCGGTTGGTGAGCGTCTTACCGAAACGATCCGAGGGTGCCTTGTTCCTCCGGGTCTTCTGGTTATCGGCCGCAAGGAATCACTTCCGGAAGGGAGTGGGTTTGAGAGGGTGGGTAAGTGTATCTATAGGAAGAGTACTTAGTCCTGATTCTTGAACCGTCCGTACTTCAGAAAACAAACCGTCTGCTCTGCCGTCTCCTTTAAAAAGAGTATCAGCGTGTGGGTCGCCTTGAGAAGGATAAAGTCACTTGCTCCTTCCAGCATGGTCGATTCTACCGTGATGGTCCCGTCATCATCTCCCGGCAAAAAGGGATTGTATCCTTTCCCGTCCCCTTTTCCTCCAGCGATGATCCCGAATTCGCACGGCGGTGACGGCAGGCTGTCGAAAAAAGAGGCATTGTCTGAGGATAACTGCTGACCCGCTGGACCAAAGATCCATCTGAAAACACCAAGGTCCTTGAGCTGTTGTGCCAGAAGTGATCCCTTGTTGGGCGGAGCGATCATGACCATGCGGCCGAGGTTCGGGATGGCCTCGTTCAGCATCCTGCGGATAACGATATTCCCCATACTGTGGGCAACGAAATGGACCGTGATGTCCGGGCTCAGATCACGGACCTCCTGCATGACCCTGGCTGCGGCATCATTCACAGACCCCCTGGTGCTCGTGTAGCCAAGATTGCGAACTGCATAGCCCTCCTTTTCAAGGACCCTTTCCAGAAGAGCCATGGAAACGGGAAAGCTTGCCAGTCCGTGGAGGAGAACGACTAACTGCTTGCTTGTACGCTCAGGTGAGTCGGTATCAGTGGTGATCACTTTTTCTTGAGATTCAAATACCTGGCCACCTCCCGGGCGTCGGCCCTGAGCGCGACTGGAGCATTCCGCAGCTCATCCCTTGTTGAGATCCCGTATTCAGGTGGGAAGGAATCATCAAAATACATCTGTTGAAACTCGGTAAATTTCAACTGATGGGATGTGGAGTCAACAACGATCGTATCGGTTTTGCCGACCAGCCCCTTTTCAAGGGCCTTCCTCAGGCCGGCTATGGATTCGCCTCCCTGTGTGCATACTACATGGCCGTGCCTGTTAGCCGTCAGCATGCCCTCCATTATTTCCTGTTCTGACACTCTAACCACAAAGATCCGGCTGCCGAAGTGCTCCTCGACCAGATTCTTAACCTTGGGGAAAGAAACCGGGTCGCCTATCATGGCTGCCTGGGCAACACTGGGCGTTACTTCTACAGGGTTGTATTTCCCGGTCATGCTCCATCTGTAGACAGGGTCGGCATGACTACTCTGGACACCTACTATGGTTGGAAGGTTGTCTATTATTTCAAGCCGATATAGATCCAGGAAGCCTTCCATGATAGCCGTTATGTTGCCGGCATTACCAACAGGCACCACGACCACGAGGTTGGATGTGTCCCAGCCAAGCTGCTGAGCAACTTCGTAGGAGAAACTTTTCTGGCCGTTAATTCGAAGCGGGTTCCTGCTGTTCAGCAGAAAGACCTCAAAGTTCTCCGCCAGCTCCTCCACTATCTCCATGCAGTCATCGAACACACCCGGCAACTCAATCACAGTTGAGCCTGACCCGAGCGGCTGGGAAAGCTGCTGAGGTGTCACCTTTCCCCGGGGCAGCAGGACCACCGACTTGACCCTGCCTTTGGGCAGATAGGAAAGATAAAGGGCCGCAGCCGCGGATGTGTCACCCGTGCTGGCGCAAATCCCCAGAACCTCAGGGATGTCACGTTTTCTGATAACATAATTCAGATAGCTTATTGCACTTGCCATCCCACGATCCTTGAAGCTGGCAGATGGATTCAGTCCGTCGTTTTTGACGGAGAACGGAACCCGGGCCCACCCGGCAAGGTCCTCGTTCGCCTGCACAAGGGGAGTGTGCCCCTCACCAAGATAGATCACGTCCTCAGGCTCGACAGTTGGGAGGATCAGTTCATGATAGAGGAAAATTCCCGACAAGGAAGGATGGTTGGACATCCTGCGGCGGTCAAAGATATCTCTCCATCTGGACCCGGGGTATGCTTTGAGCGTGTCAAAGGACCGATCAAGGAGCTTCAACAGGGAACCGCAGGATGGACATGTGTATAAAAAATCGTCCAGGGAATATTCAGACTCGCAGCCGATGCATGAGTAGACAACATCGCCCCTGTAGGAAGGAAGATTAATTGAATCGCTCAAGGAATCATGTTTTTTTGCCATGTTCGGGATATTATCAGCCTTTTATTTGCCCCGCAACCTTGACACGCTCAACTACCCGACCTATTCATAACCATATGACCTTAAACAATGACCAGGGTCCAGGGTCCTGGCTCCCTGTTGAGCAGTCCTCCCTGAAAAAACGGCCCCTACTCCTTTTTGTTGTTCTCGCCATACCTCTTGCTATTGTGGGCTTTCTCACCTACCGCAGTATCCGGATAGAACAGGTGCTGGTCGAAGAGAACCTCTTTCGCCAGTCGGATGCCCTTGCCAGAAGCCTGGAAGCCAGCTCCAGGGCCGGCATGATGCACGCCTTCTGGGAGGAAGGCGTCCTGGAGAACCTGTTGCTGGAGACAGCCCGGGAGGCTGGAGCCCTTCTCCTGATGATCGCCGCGCCGGATGGTTCCATCGTCTCAGCAGGAGGAACTCTGGACCCGGGGAAACTGGACCGGAAACTGACACAGGATCCTCCCAGGACAGGATCTCCCCCCCAGGGATATTTTCTCATCGATGAGCAGATCTATGTTTACAGGAAGGCTCTGAGAGGAGTGGGTGCCAGGCCTCGGGGGCGAATGGGGGGAATGATGGGAAGGAAGTCCCCCATCAATCCCATCCCAAAGGATTCATGGATCCTGATCATGCTTGATGCGTCAGGTCCCCTGTCATTGGGAAACCAGAACAAACGTGTCACCATCCTGCTGGCCATCCTGCTGGCTGC
>QIEJ01000215.1 GCA_003228585.1 Pseudomonadota bacterium | reverse complement strand
CCAGACGTGACGTCGCCATCGTTATCGGTGGTCAGGCGGGCCAGGGGATTGTGACCATCGAGTTTATCCTCACCAGGATCCTCAAACGATCCGGATATCATCTCTTTTCAACCAAGGAGTATATGTCCCGGATCAGGGGCGGCAGCAACTCGACCCTGATCAGAGTCGGATCCGAACCCGTGCGGGCCAATGTTGACCGGATAGATATCCTTCTTGCCCTTGACAGCGCGACATTATCCCACCTTTCGGGCAGGATCTCGGCCGGGACCTTGATCGTCGGTGAGAAAAAGAACCTGCCGGCCGAGTGTGATTGTGTCGATGTCCCGTTCTCCGCCATAGCCAGGAAGGTGGGCGACATATTATACGCTAATACCGTGGCCATCGGAGCGGTGTCCGGGATCCTCGAGGCGGATCTCGATGTCGTCAAGGAGTACCTCGCAGAATACTTTTCCGGAAAAGGTGAGGAGATTGTGACCGGGAACATCCAGGCCGCCATGGAAGGTTACCAGGCCGGTCGCGAACTGCGAACAGCCGGGAAAATAAACTTTGGCATCGAAAAACATCCCGGGATAATAGACGAACTGCTCATCAGTGGGGGGGAGGCTGTCGCCCTTGGGGCGATCTCAGGGGGATGCAGGTTCATCGCTTCTTATCCCATGTCCCCGTCGACGGCCGTCCTGACCTACCTCTCCAAACATGATGAAAAGTTCGGGCTGGTGGCTGAGCAGACAGAGGACGAGATCTCGGCGATTAATATGACCATAGGGGCCTGGTACGCGGGGACAAGAAGCATGGTGACGACCTCCGGAGGCGGGTTCGCCCTCATGGAGGAGGGCGTCAGCCTTGCCGGGATAACGGAAACGCCGCTGGTTGTCCACGTAGGTCAAAGACCCGGTCCCGCCACCGGAATGGCGACCAGGACCGAACAGGCGGACCTGGAGTTGGTTCTTTATTCCGGTCACGGGGAGTTCCCGAGGGTCATCTATACGCCGGGAACCACAGAGGAGGCGTTTTCCCTGACCCACCGGGCATTCAACGTGGCCGACAGGTACCAGGTCCCGGTTTTCATCCTTTCGGACCAGTACTTTATCGATTCCTACTACAATATTCCCTCCCTGGCCGTCGAGGATCATAAAATAGAGGACCATGTCATCAGTACTGACAAGGATTACATGCGGTACCGGATCACGGAGGATGGTATTTCACCGCGGGGTGTCCCGGGTTATGGAGAGGGTCTCGTGGCTGTGGACAGCCACGAGCACACCGAGGACGGGCATATCACCGAGGATATCGATATAAGAAACGCGATGATGGCAAAGAGGATGGGGAAACTTGAGGCCATCATCTCGGATTCCGTTCCACCTGTGCTCATCGGGCCCGCTGATTACCGTGTTCTGGTTATCGGGTGGGGGTCCAACTACCACATCATCGAGGAGGCCTTAAGGCTTCTGAGGAAGGATGACATCGCGTTTCTTCACTTCGGTCAGGTCTTCCCCCTGCCGCCGGAGACCTCCGGATATCTGGAGAGGGCCGATGTGACTATCGCTGTTGAGAACAACTTCACTGGACAGTTCGCCAAAGTGCTGCGGACGGACCTTCGCCGGGTCTGATGTCGATCACAACATCCTGCAGTATGACGGCCGCCCCTTCTGCTCGGAACTGCTCGCCAGGAAGATCCTCAGGCTGGCGCGGGAGAGCAGGTGAATGCGGTATCGGGGTATGGAGGTGTCGAAGTATCGAGGTGGAAAATCCCCCTCCCTTGACGGGAGGGGCTAGGGGAGGGTGCCTAATTTAATCACCCCCACCTTGATCCTCCCCCGTCAAGGGGGAGGAGGGTTTAAGCTGATAAAGGAAACAGACAATGAGCGAGAATATTTTCGATTCCTGGTGTCCCGGGTGCGGGAACTTCCAGATCCTTGACACCCTGAAGGATACTCTCGCGGACCTGGACCTCAGCCCGGAGGATGTCGTGATCGTATCCGGGATCGGCCAGGCGGGGAAGACGCCCCATTATCTGTCCTGCAACATGTTCAATGGGCTTCACGGAAGGACTCTGCCCCTTGCGACGGGCGTCAAGGTATGTAATCCAGAGCTGACTGTATTTGCCGTTGGCGGCGACGGTGACATGTATGGTGAGGGTGGAAATCATCTCATTCACGCCATGCGGCGCAACCCGGACATCACCAATATCGTCCACAACAACATGGTCTACGGCCTGACAAAAGGACAGGCGTCACCTACCAGCCAGCGCCGGTTCGTCACACCCGTTCAGGTCCATGGTGTTTCCCATGAGCCCTTCAACCCGGTGGCGATGGCTATTACGCTGAATGCCTCCTTTGTCGCAAGGGCCTTCTCCGGGGACAGGGAACAGACATCCCGGATCCTGAAAAAAGCGATCCGTCACAGGGGATATGCCCTGGTGGACATCCTCCAGCCGTGCGTGACCTTCAACAAGGTCAACACATTCCAGTGGTTCAGGGATAATTCATACTATCTGGAGGATTCCTACGATCCGTCCGACAGGATGGGCGCTCTGGAACGGACCATTGGACAGGACAGGTTCGCTCTGGGGGTTCTTTACACGAGCCCTGAAAGGCCTGCCTTCGAGGAGGGCCTGCCGGTTTACGCTGAATCGAGTGAGCCGCTGCGCACTCGTCAATTGAACAGGGATCTGCTGGCCGCGCACATCAGGGCCAAGGTGTGATCGAAATCTTTGTCTGGAATCCAAAATCCAAGATCCAAAATCCAAAAGAAAACGCCTGTCACTGCGAGGTGTTTGGTGACCGAAGCAGTCTCTGGTGACAACCTCTTGAAAAAGCCGACTTACCACGGAGTACACAGGGTGACACAGGGTTAAATCAAGGTTCCGGTACTAAACAATTTCAGCAGAAAGCCTTTTCCTCTTAACTCTGTGAAACCCTGTGGGGCAGCCTGAAAGTGGCTGCACTGTGGTTCAGGCTTTTGCCTGGATTGCTTCACAAGCCAATCGGTTCGCAATGACAGGCTCGGGATTGCTTCCGTCTTCGCCTGTAAATCCAGTTAGTCCTGTCAAGTGTGTTCTACTGATTACTGATCACCTGACATCAGGTGTCGATCATCGACATGCCCCGTTCGTCGTAGCGGGTGCCGGCGGCCGCGTCCAGGGGGAACAGTTCGTCGAGCTTCGCCAGGTCATCCGGTGTCAGAGCGATATCGAGAGCTTTCACGTTCTCCTCGAGATAGGAGATCCTCTTGGTCCCGGGTATGGGAGACATGTCCTCACCCTGGGCCAGGACCCAGGCGAGGGCCAGTTGCGAAGGTTTGCATCCCTTCCGGGCCGCCAACTCCTCGGCCCTTTTGACCAACTGGAGGTTCAACTCAAAGTTCTCTCCCCGAAATCGCGGGAACCTCTCTACCCGGGCATCACCCGGCGCCTGGACATCCTCGGGCTTTTTGAACCGTCCTGTGAGAAAACCCCTTCCCAGCGGGCTGTAGGGCACGATGCCGACCCCGAGCTCCCGGCACGTCGGGATGATGCTGTCCTCGATGTCGCGGGACCAGAGCGAGTACTCAGACTGAAGGGCGCTTATGGGATGAACGGAATATGCCTTGCGGATGTTATCGGAACCGGCCTCACTCAGACCGAGGTATCGGACCTTTCCTTCCGAGACCAGCCTGGCCATGGCGCCCACCGTGTCCTCGATAGGGACCTCCGGGTCGACCCTGTGCTGATAGTAAAGGTCGATGACATCCGTTCCCAGCCGGCGGAGGCTCGCTTCACAGGCAGAGCGGACGTATTCCGGTTTTCCGCTGATCCCCGTAAAGCTCCCGTCGCTGCCCCTCAGAACGGCGAACTTGGTGGCGATAACGACCTGATCCCGGAACTCGGCAACGGCTTTTCCAACCAGCTCCTCGTTGTGACCGCGCCCGTACATGTCCGCAGTGTCGAGAAAATCGATGCCCAGGTCCAAAGCCCGGTGAATGGTCGCGATGGACTCCTTCTCATTACCGGTTCCGTAGAACTCCGACATGCCCATACACCCGAGCCCCATAGCGGATACGGTTAATCCCTCTTTTCCCAATACACGTTTTTGCATGATATTTCCCCTTTCTAAACCATTCCCACCGGGTTCAGGACGTCATCTATCTCATCCTCATCGAGCAATCCTTTTTCCCGGACCAGTTCCCTTACCGTTTTTCCGGTTCTTCGCGCCTCTTTTGCCAGGTCGGAAGCTTTATCGTATCCGATTTTCCTGACCAGAGGTGTCACCAGGGCAAGGCTCTTCTCCACCAGTTCGCTGCATCGGTCCTCATTGGCGGTGATGCGGTCCACACACTTTTCCGCGAGGTTAAGGGTGGAGTTGGCCAGGAGAGCCAGCGATTCCATGATCACATGGCCCATGAGGGGCATCATGACGTTCAGTTCCAGATTTCCTGAACTGTTGGCCATGGTGATGGTGGTGTCGTTTCCAATCACCCTAACGGCGACCTGCAGGACCGACTCCGGAACCACCGGGTTGACCTTGCCGGGCATGATGGAAGACCCGGGTTGAAGGGAAGGGACATTGATCTCCCCGATACCCGTGTAGGGACCCGACGCCAGGAACCGGATATCGGAAGTTATCTTGTACAGGGACGAGGCATAGGAGGTCATTGCCTTGTGAAACGCGGTCAGCGCGTCTTTACCCCCCATGTACGCGAACCGGTTTCCGGCCAGCGTGAACTCTGTCCCGGTTTCAGCGGCGATGAGTTTTACAGTGTCTTTCGCGAAGCCGGGATGGGTATTGAGGCCTGTGCCCACGGCCGTTCCGCCCAGCGGGAGCTGCTCCAGAGCCGGGAAGGTGGACCTGATAAACCCGATTCCATCCCTGACCTGAGCCGAATAACCCGAAAATTCCTGTCCCAGAGTGACCGGGACGGCATCCTGCATGTGCGTTCTTCCAACTTTGACGATGTCGGCGAATTTTTTGGACTTTTTCTCAAGAGAATCAGCAAGTTCTTCCATGGAAGGCAAAAGATCCACACCGGCAGCGAGCCTCGCCGCTATGTGGATGGATGAGGGGATGACATCGTTGCTGGACTGGCCCATGTTGACGTGGTCATTGGGGTGAACCGGGTGTCTACCGTGACGGTCCGAGCCCAGGATCTCGTTGGCCCGCGCGGCGATGACCTCGTTCATGTTCATGTTTGTGGAGGTGCCGGAACCGGTCTGGTACACGTCTACGGGAAACTGGTCTTCGAATCTTCCGTCGTATCCCTCCCGCGCAGCCTGCTCTACGGCGAGGAAAAGATCGTCGGGTAATAACCCCAGATCGCGATTTGTCTTTGCCGCTGCCAGCTTGATGTGGGCCAGGGCTTTCAGGATGGAAGCGGGCATGGTGTAGCCAGATATGGGGAAATTAAGTATGGCCCTGGCTGTGGATGCCCCGTAGTACGCGTCATCCGGCACTTCCATGGTGCCCATGGAGTCCTTGACTTTAGGCATTGT
>QIEJ01000203.1 GCA_003228585.1 Pseudomonadota bacterium | reverse complement strand
ATTCAGGGACGATCTCACTGGTAAAACCCAGATCTTCAAGAGATCTTCCCACCATGACCCTTGCAGCGAGCCCCGCAAGGGGAACACCTATCGCTTTACTCACAAAGGGCACTGTACGTGAGGCCCTTGGATTGACCTCGAGGATAAAGACCTCGCTGTCCCTGATCGCGTACTGTATGTTCATCAACCCCCTCACATCCAGGGCCTCTCCCAGCAGACGGGTCTGGCGGGTAATCTCCTCGATCAACTCAGGTGTAAGGGAAACAGGAGGAAGGCTGCATGCCGAGTCACCGGAATGGACACCTGCCTGCTCGATGTGTTCCATGACACCACCGATGACAACCTTTTCCCCGTCCGAGATGGCGTCCACATCCACCTCAATGGCATCCTCCAGGAACTTATCTATCAGCACCGGGCGCCGGGCCGAGGCTGAAACCGCCTCCCTCATGTAATGCTCGAGACTGGCTTCGTCATGGACGATCTCCATGGCTCTGCCGCCCAGAACGTAGGACGGACGTACTATCACAGGATAGGTAATATCCAGGGCTATCTGCCGGGCTTCCTCAAAGGATATGGCAACGTCATTGGGAGGCTGCTTCAATCCCAGTTCATTCAGCATCCCCTTGAACCTCTCCCTGTCTTCAGCGAGGTCTATCTTCTCGGGGCTGGTTCCCAGGACAGGAACCCCGGCAGCCTCGAGGTCTAAAGCCAGCTTCAGGGGGGTCTGTCCACCGAACTGAACAATAACTCCCACAGGTTGCTCTGCCTCAACGATATTGAGCACATGTTCAAGGGTCAGGGGTTCAAAATAAAGTCTGTCCGATGTGTCGTAATCGGTACTGACCGTTTCCGGGTTGCAGTTGACCATTATGGTCTCATAGCCCTCCTCCGCGAGAGCAGTCACACCATGGACGCAGCAGTAATCAAACTCGATCCCCTGCCCGATGCGGTTGGGACCCCCTCCGAGAACGATCACCTTCTTCCTGGAGCTGGGAGCTGCCTCATCCTCTGACTCGAAGGTCGAGTAAAGATATGGTGTATAGGCTTCGAATTCGGCACCGCAGGTGTCCACCGTCTTGAATGCTGGTCTGACACCCAGCTTACGACAGGTGTTTCTGACTTCCCCGGCCTCTGATCCGGTGAGTTGAGCGAGCCTCAGATCGGAAAAACCTGATTGCTTGGCGATAAGCAGGTCCTCGCCACTGAGGTCTTTAAGGGACTTGCCGACAATCCACCCCTCGGCCCGGATGATCTGGGCAATCTGATCCAGGAACCATGGGTCGATAGAGGTCAGGCGCTGGACCTCATCACGGGACATCTCCCTGCGGAACGCCTCTGCCACATACCACAGTCTCTCCCAGTTCGGAACGCGCAGTTTTTCGATGATCTCATTCTGGTCTGCGGCGGAGCGAGGTTCAAGACCACACGAATCTATCTCGAGGGAGGATATGGCCTTACCCAAAGCATCCTTGAAGGTCCGTCCGATGGCCATGGCCTCACCAACCGACTTCATCTGGGTTGTCAGAACCTGGTCGGCATTGGGGAACTTTTCGAAAGCGAATCGAGGAAACTTCACGACCACGTAATCGATGGTAGGTTCAAAACACGCCGGGGTTTCCCTGGTAATATCGTTGGTGATCTCATCCAGAGTGTAACCTACGGCCAATTTCGCCGCTATTTTTGCGATGGGAAATCCTGTGGCCTTCGATGCAAGGGCACTGGATCGAGACACTCTGGGGTTCATCTCGATAATCACCATCCGACCTGTCTCGGGGTGGACACCGAACTGGATGTTGCAGCCTCCAGTATCAACACCGATCTCCCGTATAATCTTCAGGGAGGCATCTCTCATGTCCTGATATTCCCGGTCTGTGAGGGTCATTGCCGGCGCTACAGTGATTGAATCCCCGGTGTGAATGCCCATGGGATCCAGATTCTCGATGGGACAGACAATGACCACATTATCTCTCCAGTCCCTCATCACTTCAAGCTCGAACTCTTTCCAGCCAAGGATGCTTTCTTCAATGAGAATTTCGTGGGATGGGGACAGGTCCAGCCCCCATTTTACATATTTCTCATACTCCACCATGTTGAATGCGATGTTCCCTCCGGTACCACCCAGAGTAAAAGAAGGTCGAATAATGGCAGGCAGACCAACATCCTCCAGAATCCTCATGGCATCATCCATGGAATTGGCGCAACCACTGAGGGGAAGGTCCAAACCGATCTTTCCCATAGCCGCCTTGAACTGGTCCCTGTCTTCCGCCTTCTCGATGGCCTCCCGACGGGCGCCGATCATCTCGACTCCCAGACGCTGCAGAACCCCCTGTTTATCCAGAGCCACAGCCAGGTTAAGCGCTGTTTGACCGCCAAGGGTGGGGAGAAGAGCCTGTGGCCTCTCTTTCTCGAGAATTTTTTCAACGAACTGTGGAAGGAGGGGCTCGATGTAGGTCCGGTGGGAGAGTTCCGGATCGGTCATAATGGTGGCAGGATTGCTGTTTACCAGCACGATCTCATATCCCTCTTCCCGAAGGACCTTGCAGGCCTGGGTACCTGAATAATCAAATTCACAGGCTTGCCCGATGACGATCGGACCGGAACCGAGAATAAGAATCTTCCTGATATCGTCACGTTTCGGCAAAAAAACCTCTCTAACAGCGTGTCGGCAAACCCTGATCACGCCAACGGCGTGACGTTACCGTCCATAAGCTTCACAAAATGACTGAATAGATAACGGGAATCGTGGGGACCCGGAGATGCCTCAGGATGATACTGAACCGAGAAGGCAGGTATCTCCAGGTGGCGTATCCCCTCCACAGTCTCATCGTTAAGGTTCACATGGGTGACTTCGACCGCATGGCCGGCTGTAACAAGAGAATCCGGGTCAACAACGAATCCGTGATTCTGGGAGGTGATCTCCACCTGTCCTGTTGAAAGGTTCTTGACCGGATGGTTGCCGCCATGGTGTCCGAATTTCAGCTTGTACGTCCTGCCTCCCAGCGCCAGACCCAGGATCTGATGACCCAGGCAGATTCCAAAGATCGGAACCCTGCCGAGAAGATCTTTTACTGTACTGACGGCATACTGGACCGGTTCAGGATCACCCGGCCCATTTGAAAGAAAAAGCCCATCAGGTTCAAGTTCAAGGATGGTTTCCGCCGCCGTTGACGCAGGGACAACTGTAACCCTGCACCCCACACCGGCCAGTTCCCTCAGAATATTTCTCTTGATCCCGAAATCCAGGGCGACAACATGTTTCCTTTTTTCTGTTTTCCCCGTTCCCGGTAAATGATTAAAGGGCCCTTCCACCCAATTATATTCCTCATGGAGAGAAACCTCCTTCACAAGATCCCTGCCCTCCATGCTTCCCCAGGCCCTCGCTCTCGCCACCAGCTCATCGGGATTCACCTCGCCAACACCGATGATCCCGCCCTGGGCGCCCCTGTCGCGTATATGCCGTGTCAGGGCTCGAGTATCGATCCCCTCGATACCGACCACACCGTGTCTCTTCAGGAAACTCTCCAAACCCTCATCCGCCCGCCAGTTACTGGTGAGTGCGGAGCTCTCCCTGACCACGAACCCTGCCACGCAGGGTCCGGATGATTC
>QIEJ01000205.1 GCA_003228585.1 Pseudomonadota bacterium | reverse complement strand
ACCTTGCCAACCTGTACGCCGGCGATCTCGATGGGCGCACCTTTCCTGAGGCCCGAGACGGAATTGAACCGGGCCTTGACTGCATAGGTGTTCTCGCCGAAAAGATTGATATCGCCGAGCTTCAGGGAGATGTAGGTAAAACTGAGGAACCCGGCGAGCATGAACACACCAACGGCGATCTCGACATTAAATTTTTTCATTGTAATCGGACTCCTCATCTTCACTGATATAAATGGGTCCCATTGTCGTCTCAACAAATGATTTGATGGCAGGATGACTGGAAAGCTGAAACTCCTCCGGCGTGACGTTGCTGACGATCTGTCCATCCTTCAAAAGGGCGATATAATCGCAAAGCTTGAATATCCGGGGAAAGTCGTGGCTTACAATGATCGCAGTGTATCTGAACTTAATCTGGGATTGATAAAACAGGCGGTATACCTCGTTGCTCTTCTGGGCGTCGAGGCCCGTCGTTGGCTCATCGAAGAAAATGACCTTGGGATTGAGGACAAGGGCACGTGCCAGTCCGACCCTCTTGAGCATACCACCGCTGAGCTGAGCCGGGTATTTGTCATTGACATTCTTTAAATCCATGATGCGCAGCTTGTCCTCGACGTTTCGCCGAATTTCATCTTCAGCGGCCCTGGTTCTTTCCCTGAGCGGCAGGGCCACATTGTCGTAGACCGTCATGGAGTCAAATAGTGCAACATTCTGGAAGAGTACTCCGAAATCCGTCCGGATCTTTCTCAGTTCCTTTCTGCGGAGTCTGGAGATCTCCCGGCCGAAAACCATAACCCGGCCTCTTGTCGGTTTGATCAGTCCCATCATGTGTTTCAGGATAACACTCTTCCCGGTACCGCTGGCACCGGTAATCACCGTGGTGGTTCCTTCATGAATGGAGAGATTGACCCCCTTGAGGACCTTCTGCTCACCGAACTGCTTGTGAACATCGATCAACTCGATAATGGGCCTGTCCAGTTCAGTGTCCATTTGTTGAGCTGCCTCCTGTCTTCCACTTTCTACTTCTACTCACACTCTACAGCATTATTGCGCTGATCAGATAATCCCAAACGAGGACCGTTACGGAGGCCATGACCACCGCATTGGTTGTGGTTCTGCTGACTCCCTCAGCGCCGAAACCACCAGACCGCTCCATCTGAAGATGAAAACCCTTCGACGTGCTGATCCAGACGATCATGATCCCGAATACTATGGATTTGATCAAACCCATCTGGATGTCGGCCCATACAACGCTTCGATACATTCCCTGGAAATAGCTACCACTATTGAGACCCAGGAGGGTAACACCGACTATATATCCCCCCAAAATGCCGATTATGTTGAAGATGAAGGTCAGGAAGGGGAGTGATAAGATAGTGGCGATGTATTTGGGGGCCATGACGAACTTGTAGGTGTCGATGGCCATACATTCCAGAGCATCGATCTGTTCGGAATTACGCATGATCCCGATTTCGGCGCACATGGCCGATCCCGCTCTGCCGATGACCATCAGGGCTGTAAGTACCGGACCCAGCTCTCTCAGAAGGCTGACAGCGACAGCGGAGCCGAGCAGGGCTTCTGACCCGAATTTGCTTAGTGTGTAATACCCCTGCAGGCCAAGTACCATGCCTGTGAAGAGACCGGTGAAGATGATCACGAAGACAGACCGATACCCGATGAAATAGATCTGTTTGACTACCGGTTTTATTCTGTAAGGTGGAGTCACGACACTGACCAGGCAGGTCAGGAGAAAAATGCCCATCCGGCCCGTATTCTCGAGGAAATACAGGAAATCTGAGCCTATTCTCTGGAAAAATCTGTCCATTGACTCCCCTGCAAATGTTATCCAGTCCAGTGATGGTGCCCCACTGATAAATATATTATACGGATGACAAATACAAACTAATAGATAAATGGTCTAGGATGAGGGTAGAAAGGCAGAGCTTAGGAGCGTAATAAAAAGGGGTTTCCCGGGCTTAACCGCTCGGTTTCGCAGAAAACCAGCTTCACTTCGCGTTTAACCCGGAAAGCCCCCTTTTGCTCCTTACCTGTCTTTATTGCCATGACAAAAGTGCCCTGATTCTGGAATTTGGAATCTGAAATGTGAAATTTGGAATTGAGAACGAGCGAAGCCCCGGAATCACACGTGCAAGCTGATCCGGGGCTTCGCGCTGCTCTACTGCTGATACAGATTCTGATACGAGCGGTACTTGATGCCCTTCTGCATCTCCCTCACTTCGTTTTCCTCCATCCCGTCCATCTGTTGGATCTGGTCCTGATAGGTTTCATTTCGGCGGATCTCAGCCCTGGTGGCCGGAGTGGAGGGAGTGCTCATCAGTGCGCCCACTGCTTTTTTGAGAATGGAGATAGCGCCCTCCCGGTCGCCCTTGTCCACCATTCGGGCAGCCTCGTCCATGTCCGCGCTCGATTCCAGGACATATCTATTCTCTCTGACCCGATCATCGAAACTCTCCTGGAAAATTCCGGGGTCCTTTACAACCTCGAGGGAAACGGGGGCAGGATCCCTGGTCAAACGGTTCCCTGATTTTGGATCGCGGTACCGTACCGATATATCCGCCACCTTCAGATCACCCATTACCTCGACCGGGACATTGAGTCTTGCCATGAGCGTCCTGCTCTCTCCCGCAGACAGATCCCCGAGACCTATGACCACAGTACTTCCCTCAGTACGCCACGAGTGGCCGGTTGCTGAGTCGAATCTGCAATCGCCCAGAAGCCTGATGATGATTTCCACATCCGTGGCAACAGTACTGGACGCCATCTGGAACTCTCTTTTCAGTGCTGCAGCCATGTCCGAGGGGTTGGAGATATAGTAATATGAACCTCCTCCTCCCCTTGCAACCCTGGCAAGGAGATCCTCGTCGAATTCGTATCCAACACCGAAGGTTGAAACGGAAATATTCCTTTCGGCCATTTCACCTGCCCGTCTTCGCAAGTCATCCCTGTCAACAACACCAACATTGGCTAAACCGTCCGAGATAAGCAGCACGCGGTTCAGATAGCCTTTCCTTCTGCCCACCCTGGCCTGACGGTAACCCTTCTCCAGACCTCCTGAGAGAAACGTTCGGCCGCCGGGATAGATGCTGTCAATAATCTGGTGAAGCCGTTGACGATCGGTCACACGACGGGCAGGCCAGACCACCCTGACCGACTGATCGTAGGTCACGATTGAGAGGATGTCATCCTTCCCCAGCTGGTTCACCAGTTGATGGGCGGCCTGTCTGGCGAACTCCATTTTCCCCTCGTCGTTCATCGAGCCGCTCTTGTCGATGACAAGGGCCAGGTTCAGCAGGGGACGATCAGTGTGAGGGACAATGTCCGGCGCAGTGACCCGGATCTGGATATTCCCGAACCCGGGGCCTGGAACAAGGATTGTCCTGTTCTCGGGACGGACATCCAGTCCCATTGCCAATGCCAGGGCATCCGGAGTGTGTCCGATCCGAAATGTCAGTATCGCTACGATAAAAAAAAGTGCCATGGTGGTGATAGTGGGAAACCTTCTCATCGATAAAACATTCATTGATAACCTCCCGGGTTTGAGACGCGAAATAACCGTATTTGCTTTTATTACCCGGGAGGTGAGGAGTTTATTCCC
>QIEJ01000158.1 GCA_003228585.1 Pseudomonadota bacterium | reverse complement strand
TCTCCCACAGTGATTGTATGGCCGGGTTCTGTTCCAGTTGGGTGATCTCTTCCTGGACCTGCCGGAGCCTGATGTCCAGCTCTTCGGAGAGCCTTTCGTAGATGGACTGGCTGATCCTTCCTTCACCCCTCTCCCGGTTCAACTCCTCCAATGTTTTTCTGAGGGCCACAACGTTGGCCACTACCTGTTCGTATTTTTCCTCCTCTTCCCCGCGTTTTCCCAGCCCGAGGAACCTGATGAGGGGCGACATGGTCAGGCCCTGAATTATGAGGGACAGGAAGACCACGCCGAAGACGATAGAGACGATCTGTTCCCGCTGCGGGATTTTGGGCAGTCCCAGGGCAAGGGCAATGGGGATCGACCCGTGAATGCCTCCCCAGTTGATGACGTGCATCCATCTTCCCGGGATCTTTTCGCCACCCATGTTGAGCAGAAACAACGCAGGATAGACAATGACGGCTCTTGACAGAACCACAATGGCGAAGATAACGACGATGGGCAGCCAGACCTTTGCCAGTTCGGCTGGATGGATCTCGCTTCCGATGAGAAGAAAGATCAGAGAGTTGATAACAAAGGCAGCGATCTCCCAGAAGTTCTTGATGGCGATCCGGGTTGTGGGACTCATTGCGTAACGCGTACCCTGGTTTCCGATGACAACCCCGGCGGCCACGACGGCCATGACTCCAGAGACGTGAAAATAGTGCTCGGCGATGATGAAGGAGCCGAAAGCCAGGATCATCGTTATGAGAACCTCAAGGACGTGATCGTCCAGCTTTTTCAGGACCAGGAAAACCATCTGTCCCGCCACGAGGCCGACCAGAAGTCCGCCGATGACGACGACGAAAAAGGAGAGGACAGAGGGACCGAGTTTGAATTGCCCGGATGTGACGATCCCCAGGATCACGCTGTAAAGGACGATGCCCGTCCCGTCGTTGAATACGGATTCTCCCTCCACGATCATGGACAGCCGCTTTGAGACCCCCAGGCGCTTGAAAAGGGCCAGTACGGAGATGGGGTCGGTGGGGGTGATCATGATGCCCACCAGCAGCGCCACGGTCATGGGCAGCCCCGTGTACCGCTGCACGAGAAAACCCGCCAGAAAGCCAGTCAGGATGAGGCCTGGAAAGGCCAGGGCGCCGATGGTCCGAAGATTCCTCCTCAGGTCAGTCAGTTCGAAATGAATGGCCCCTTCGAAAAGAAGGGGAGGCAGGAAAACGAACAGGATCATGTCATGGGTCAGATCAGGGGGCTCGATGCCCGCCATGCCCACGAACAGCCCACCGATGACCAGAGCAATCGTATAGGGCAGGCGCACGTATTTCACGGCCATTGCTATTGTTGCCGCGATGGTCAGCAGGGTGAGAAACTGGATCTCCGGCTGTATTAGGGCCTGGTCCATTGAATTATCCTATTTCAGATTCAATCCAAAATCCAACATCCAAAATCCAAAACGGTGGTCACTGCGAGGTACTCCTCGACCGAAGCAGTCTCAGCTTGCTGAGATCGCCACGCCACCCTTTGATCATATTCAGGGTGACTCGCGATGACGATCGCTTATTCCCCGCTTCTGCTTTTTCCGCACAGGTCGAGTCTGGCCGAGCCGCACCGGATTAAACAACCACCGGTTTAACCTTCTCGGCTACGTTCCTTTCAAACCGCTCTTTATCGATGATCGCTCTCTCGATAGTGCCGTCGGCCACCAGTTCGACCTCGTCGAAAACCTGAACGTCAAAGACGTATCTGCGTCCCTTTAGTTCCCTGAAGGTGGCGACGGCCCGGACCCTCATCCCGGGCGGGGTCGGTTTCAGATGCCGAATGAGCATCCTGGTGCCCACCGAGATCTCTCCCTCTCGCATGACGGGGATGAGAGCGTCCGAGGCGGCCCCTTCGAACAGCCAGGCGACAGCCGGAGTTGCCAGGACGTTAACCCCCCTGTTTCCCATGGAGCTGGCAGTGTGGATGTCTTCAACGATGGCTGAGAATTCACCTTTGGCTCCGGGGCGGAGACGATTCATGTCAGCTCCTCCTGTCGATTTGAAGCAGATAAGCACAGCAGGCCGCCAGCGTCAAGGATGTGGTAATTAGCGACCTGTTAAGAAAAGTACACATGGTGTAAAAAACTGCTTGCATGCTGAGTATCTAATGCTGTATTTTGTATACAGTATAAAGTTGGGTGGGTAATAGACATGCATCATTTGGCTTGCATCTTCGTTTTTCTCAAAGACATTCCTATTTTATTTCAAGGTGGCAAATGTCCCCTTGAGTGGCGATTTAAGTAGCCCGTTTGTCAAGGGTCGTTTGTCTCCAGTTAGATGACAACATATCCAGCAAAGGAGGGAAGCAATGGGAAGCTTGAAAGAAAAATTCGCCAGCCAGATTCCTGGTCTCCGGGATGAAATCAGGAGCATGGTCAAGGAACACGGGAGCGTGGTCCTGTCCGAAGCCACTGTCGCGATGGCCTATGGCGGCATGCGCGGCATTAAAGGCTTGATCTGTGACACCTCGGAGGTCAGCCCGGAAAAGGGGCTGATCATCAGGGGGATTCCACTGATGGAGCTCACAGACAAGATCCCTGAGGAGATTTTCTATCTTCTTGTGACCGGGGATATTCCCACAGAGGCCGATGTCAAAGATCTTCAGAACGAGTTTAACAGCAGGGCGGGTGTTCCCGGCTATGTCTGGGATGTCATGCGCAGCATGCCGGCCGACTCCCATCCCATGGCCATGATCAGCGTTGGTATTATGGCGATGCAGAGGGAGTCCGAATTTGCCAAGGCCTATGCCGCAGGTGTGAAAAAGACCGAGTACTGGGATTCGAACATGGAAGATGCCTTGAACCTGCTGGCCAAACTCCCGGAGCTGGCGGCAGGGATCTACCGCATCCGGTTCAACAAGGGTGATCTCATCCCATACGATCCCAGCCTGGATTGGGGTGGAAATTTTGCCAAAATGATGGGAGTCCCGGATCCTGATGGAAACCTGGAGGATCTCATGAGGCTCTATCTCACCCTCCACTGTGACCATGAGAGTGGGAACGTCAGTGCCCACGTCTGTCACACGGTCGGTTCAGCTCTCTCCGATGCTTACTATTCCCTGTCCGCGGGTCTCAACGGTCTTGCCGGGCCTCTGCACGGCCTGGCCAACCAGGAGTGCCTGGCTTTCGTTCTCAAGATGATTGAAAAATACGGCGGTGCCCCCAGCGACGAACAGTTGACGGAATATTGCTGGGAAACCCTGAACGGCGGAAAAGTCATCCCCGGATATGGTCACGCCGTCCTCAGAGTAACCGATCCGCGCTTCACAGCCCAGGTGGAATGGGGCAAAAAGCGCATTCCCGAGGATCCAGTGTTCCAGACGGTGGCCAAGATGTTCGACCTGGTTCCGGGTATTCTCACCGAGCACGGAAAGGCCAAGAACCCGTGGCCCAACGTGGACGCTGCTTCCGGTTCACTGGTATACCACTTTGGCATATCAGAGTTTTCATACTACACGGTCCTGTTCAGCGTTTCACGGGCACTCGGTGTCCTTGCCCAGTTGGTTTACAACCGTGCCCTGGGCGCCCCCATCGAGAGGCCCAAATCGGTTACCACCGAATTCGTCAAAAGCTTCGTGGCGAAC
>QIEJ01000086.1 GCA_003228585.1 Pseudomonadota bacterium | reverse complement strand
GATTATGTGATGGAGGAATGACCTTATGGAAAGAATGACAATTGGCAAACTGGCTAAAAAAGCAGATGTCAGTACAGATACTATCCGCTTTTACGAAAAATGTCGTTTAATTGCGGAACCGGCCAGGACAGAGTCAAACTATCGGCTCTATCCGGAGGAGGATGTGATACGGATCAGATTCATCAAAAGGGCCAAGAACCTGGGATTTACCCTCTCTGAGGTCGGGAAACTGCTCTCAATGCAACATAGTCCATCAGCTTCCAAGGCGGATGTGAAACAGCGGTTCGAGAGAAAGATCAAGAGTGTCCAGCAGAAAATTGATGACCTTTCCCGGATCCTGAACGCCCTGGAGCATCTGGCGGCTACGTGTGACGGTCAGGGGCCGATAGATGACTGCATGATACTCCATGCTCTGGAGGATTAAACCTGAGAGGAGAACCCCCGGAGGCAATGATAAAGTGTCCGGAATACCGGCAATATTTACCCTATCATTAATTAAAGGCAGCGAAGTAACATGATCAGATTGGCATGGCGTCAGTTACAGCTCGAGCCATTACGCACACTTCTTACCGCTATTGCGGTGGGTTCGGTCATAACGGTGATCCTCATCCTGAAGGGCTTTGAGCAGGGCCAATACTACCAGCTCGAACGCATCGTGCTGAACCGGGGAACCAGCCTCATCGCAGCTCAGGCAGGCGTGGCAAACTTCATCGCTGTGCGGTCATCCATTCCACAGCTGGCACGAGGAGAAGTCGAGTCGGTTGAAGGTGTGGTAAACGCCCACCCCATTACAGCCATACCGGCAATTTACGAAGTGGACAACAGGCGCACTCCCATTTATGTCCTGGTTTATGACACCAGGGGCGGGCCGACCTCCATTACAGATGGAGAAAACATCAAGGACAGCAATGATATCGTCATCGACCGTTCTCTGGCCAAAAAGTATAACATCCGCCTCGGCGACAAATTTGTCATCTCGGACTTCGATTTCAAAGTCTCGGGTTTTACCAGGGAAACCGCATTACTGATGCCCTTTGCGTTTATCAGCTATGACGGAATGATCGATCTGTACCTCGAATCGGAGATCGCGCCAGACCTGAGCACATTCCCGCTGCTCAGTTACATGCTGATCGAACTCGACCCGACAGCTGAACGCGACAAGGTCGCCCGTGAGATAGAAGCCCTTGTACCATCGGTGGACGTTTTTACCTCGGAGGAACTAGCGACAAGGGATGTCAACCTGGGGCGGGCGTTTTTCGGTCCCATCATGGGGCTTCTGGTGACCGTGGCCTATATCATCGGGCTGTTGGTGGTGGCTCTGATCATGAACGCGGACGTGCGCAGCCGGATGCGGAGCTTTGCCGTTCTCAAAGCTATCGGATTTCCGTTCAGCAGGCTTTCTGCGGCAATTATTATACAGGCGTTCCTGCTGCTCTTGATAGCGGTGCCTGTTGCCGTTCTTATGGCGCAGGGCCTCGTCTTATTTATTCATAGTGCAGCGCCCCTTTACCTGGTTCGTATTTTTGAGCCGCTTGTGTTCATACAGACCATAGTTGCCAGCGTGGTGTTCGCTATTCTGGGCGCTTTGATCCCCCTGAACCTTATCCGGCGTTCCGATCCGACGATCGCCTTCGAAGGACTCTGAGTTATGATTCAATGGGCATGGAAATCATTGATCCAGCAGAGAGGCTTCCTGATGGGCAGCGCCCTTGGCATCGCCGGTGCTTTTATCCTGGTGATTTTTTTCAGCGCTGTTTTCAGGGGTGAGTCCAGCCAGATCGTGGCTTATCCCTCCAATATCAGGCCCGATGTGTGGGTAATGCAGACCGGTGTGGCTAATATGCACATGGCCACCTCATTTATATGGGACTGGAAGGCAGACAGGATCGCGGCCATGTCCGGCGTGAAGCTGGTTACCCCGATCTTGTATTCAAACACCGTCGTGAGTGCCGGCAACCAGGAATCGTTCGCTTTTATCGTTGGGCTTCTGCCCGGGGATGAACGGGCGGGGCCATGGAAAATGGCAAAGGGCCGCAAGATACAGCGCTCTGGCGAGATAGTCATACCCGATGTTCTCTCACGTCTTACGGGTGTTGGCGTTGGCGACAGCATTACCATCACTGGCAGGGCCTTCAATGTAGTCGGCCTTTCAGCCGGCACCTACTCTTCGGCCAACGCGGTCATGTTCGTTCCTTTCTCTGACCTTGAGGACATCATGTCATCTTCGGGCACGTACAGCTTCCTGCTCGTCGATGCTGAGGAGGGTGTCGATCCCGTGGTGCTTTCAGAGAATATCCGCCAGGAAATAGACAAGGTGAACGCTCTGCCGACCGATAAATTCATCGAGAACGATTTCTCTCTGGCCATGCAGATGGGGGCGGAGATCATCTTGATGATGACCATTATCCTTTCCGCCCTGGCTGCACTGATCGTCGGATTCACCTCCTACTCGCTGGTCTCGCGCAAGCGCCGGGAACTGGCCATCGCCAAAGCGGTGGGAACGCGGAATGCATCGATCCTGCTCGCAGTAGTCTTCCAGTCCGTGATCCTTGCCATGTCCGGTTTCCTGATCGCTGTGCTTTTTGCGATTTTTGTTATCCCCTTCATTCCATCACTCATACCCCAGCTCACACTGGTGGTTTCGGTTGGCGACATTGTTCGCGTCGGCCTGCTTGCGTTGCTGGTCGCTGTACTTGGCTCGTTGATCCCGGCACACATGGTAACGCGGTTGGATCCGGCCACGGCTTTTCATGTCTGAGGAGGACCTCATGGCTTCACCGATACTAAAAGCAAGGAATCTTTCCAAACACTACGGGAGCGGCCACACTGAGGTGAAGGCAGTCAGCAACGCCTCCCTTGATGTTATGCCCGGTGAGATGGTCCTGATCATGGGACCTTCAGGTTCCGGAAAGACCACATTACTGTCGATGGTCGGAGGGCTGCTCAGTCCGACGGAAGGCACGATAGAGATCGACGGCGACGAGATCACCGCTCTTAAAGAATCCCGTTTGCCGGAGATTCGCGCCCTTAAGATCGGCTTCATCTTCCAGACATTCAATCTCCTGGACGCCCTGAACGTAGACGAAAATATCCTTTTCCCGGCCCGGTTGAGACGGAGCGGGATATCCGGGGCGCGGCCCCGCGCTGACGAATTGATCGAGAGGCTTGGCCTTGGGCATCGGCGCGGAGCAATACCAAGAAAACTTTCCGGTGGCGAGAAACAGCGAGTTGCCATCGCACGAGCCCTGATCAACGAACCGAAACTTATACTCGCCGATGAGCCCACAGGCAATCTCGATTCCCAGACCGGCCAGGAAGTGATAATGATCCTGCACGACATCGCGCGGGATGATGGATGTTCGGTAATTCTGGTGACCCACGATCCACGCGTGGAGGAGATCGCAGACCGCATCATGTGGCTGGATGACGGTCAACTGCGTGATCGAAAGGTTGAGGAACATTCCTGGGTGCGTGATCCAGTGTGCGGTATGCGAGTGGACGAATGGACCGCTACAATTTTCAGCGAGCACAAAAACAAGCGCTATTTATTCTGCACAATGCGCTGTAAGGAGCGCTTTGAAGCGGATCCGGACTCCTATCTGGAATGAACACACCGATCCGTT
>QIEJ01000204.1 GCA_003228585.1 Pseudomonadota bacterium | reverse complement strand
CCTGCTCACAGGTAAAGCCGAACGCACGGGGCGACGCATTGTGAAACAGCTTCTTGAACAGAAACTGCTGCTGTCAGATTCAGACAAAGGACCCCTTAAGCTGGCTTTTCCAGTTAAAGCTGTTGGCTACTATTTCCCCCGCCTTTACCCCGAGGGAGTTGAATTTGAGGAAATCGATTAGTAATACTTTGAATCGAGTCCGAACCCCGGTCTGCATGGTTCCAGAGAAAGCGTTTGTCATTGCGAGAAGCGAAGCGCCGAAGCAATCTCGGGGAAAGCCCTAATCGTAGAGACGTTCGCAGTCAAAGCCTCGCTTACCCGGAAAGGCAAGGCAGTAAGTGCCCACCTTTCAAGGCGAGGCGTTCGACTACTTCTGAAGTCTCGTCTTTCCGGGATCGCCACGCTCTCAAATAAGACAGGTCGCTCGCGATGACGACCACTTTCCCCGATTACCTCGACACATTGTGCATTATCCGGCAAGACCTTAAAAAAACCGTGCCGAATCTTTATAAATTAAGTAAGCTTTTGATGGTGAGCAGTCATCCGTTAAAAACACCTTGACTTGCCCGTGTTTGTCAAGTAGAGTCCAGGCATAAACTCTATTGAAATAGTAGGGAAAAGGCAACCATTGACGCTATGAATTACTCTGTTATCTCGACATCATATCTGTCCAGCCACTTGGCCGGGACTTCCGACACACAGGTTTCGCCTGTGCCCGAATGCTGGTTCCATGGGACAATGTCTCCATGTGCCATGCATTTGCTCTGAGAGCCTCCCGGCGGTACTCAGAGCATTCCTGATTTTATTCCGTTTTTATCGCACTTGAACACCAGATAATTCACTCCCAATCAATGGGGTTTTGTGCCGCTGTATTTCATGGCGGCCGGAAAAAGGAGAATAATCATGTCCTCAAATGGATATCGCATCGATACAATCGCGCTACATGGCGGCCAACAGCCGGACGGCACAACTCTGGCCAGGGCCGTCCCCATCTACCAGACCACGTCCTATGTTTTCAAGGACTCCGAGCATGCGGCCAACCTGTTCGCTTTAAAGGAGTTTGGAAACATCTACACCAGGATCATGAATCCCACATCGGACGTGTTCGAGCAGCGCCTCGCCCAGCTGGATGGCGGGGTCGGTGCCCTGGCGGTCGCCTCAGGACAATCAGCTATCACGCTGTCCATCCTCAATATCGCCCGCAGCGGAGACGAGATCGTATCCGCCACCAGTCTTTACGGGGGGACCTACAACCTGTTCAAGTATACTTTTGCCAAACTTGGGATCAAGGTGCATTTTGTGGATCCCCAGGATCCGGAAAACTTCCGTCGGGCCGTTAACAAACGGACCCGGGCGATTTTTCTCGAAAGCGTCGGCAACCCGAAGCTGGACGTTCCGGACTTCGAGGCCATCGCAAGTGTGGCGCATGAAGAGGGGCTGCCCGTTATCGTGGACAATACCGTTACGCCGCTTCTCTTCAGACCCTTCGATCACGGGGCTGATGTCATTGTTTATTCCGCCACAAAGTTCATCGGAGGTCATGGGACTTCCATTGGGGGGGCCATCGTGGACTCCGGTAAGTTCGACTGGACCTCGGGGCGGTTTCCGGAGTTCACCGAGCCTGACCCCAGTTACAATGGTCTTGTCTACACAGAGGCTCTGGGGAATCTTGCCTATATCATCAAGGCCAGGGTCCAGCTTCTCAGGGACATCGGTCCTGCCCTGAGCCCATTCAACTCCTTCCTCTTCCTGCAGGGGCTCGAGACTCTGCCTCTCAGGATCCGTAAACACAGTGAAAACGCCCTTGAGATAGCCAGAAGGCTCACGAAACACCCGGAAGTGGCGTGGGTTATCTACCCGGGTCTGGAGGATCACCCCACCTACTCCAACGCGGTGAAATACCTGCCCTGTGGTTTCGGAGCCATCGTGGGATTTGGGATCAAAGGTGGTTTTGAGGCCGGCATCCGGTTCATCGACAGTCTCAAACTCCTGTCCCACCTCGCCAACATTGGTGACGCGAAGTCTCTGGTCATTCATCCGGCCTCTACGACCCACCAGCAGTTGAATCCGGAGGAAAGGCTGAGTACGGGTGTGACGGACGATTACGTCCGGTTATCCGTGGGTCTCGAGGATGTCCAGGACATCTGGAACGATATAGAAGAAGCCCTCGCGGTCGCGAAAAAGGAGGTTCGCCATGACAGACAAAAGCATCTCGCAGACGGGGCTTCCCGCTGACGGACCTGAAACCTCCAGTGAAAAACCGGCCGGCTTGGAGAACTCGGTTGGCAGGACCGATCTGAAATCCGTGACTTTCGGTGAAGAGGACGGCCCGCTCCAACTGGAATCGGGTTCGGCCCTCTCGCCGATCACGGTTACCTATGAGACTTACGGAACCCTGGCGCCTTCCCGGGATAACGCTGTGCTTGTGTGCCATGCCCTGTCGGGAGACGCTCACGCGGCCGGATACTACGGAACCGGAGCGGGGGAAAAACCCGGCTGGTGGGATATTCTCATCGGACCGGGTAAGCCGCTGGACACTGATCGCTATTTTGTGATCTGCTCGAATTTCCTGGGAAGCTGTTACGGGACCACAGGACCGACAAGCGTCAACCCGGAGACGGGACGGCCTTTCGGCCTCACTTTCCCTTTCTTCACTATTCGGGATATGGTCGAAGTGCAGCGGCTGCTCCTGGACCATCTTAAGATCGACACACTTCTGGCTGTGATCGGCGGCTCCATGGGAGGCATGCAGGCCCTGCAGTGGGCCATCTCCTACCCTCAGCGGATCAGGGGAGCCATCCCCATTGCCACAACTGCGAGGATGTCGGCACAGGGAATCGCCTTAAACGAAGTCGGCCGCCAGGCCATCCTCAGCGATCCGAGCTGGCGGGATGGTAAGTATCCCGAGGATGACCCCCCCGATAGAGGCCTGGCTCTGGCTCGGATGATCGGGCACATCACCTACCTGTCCGAGCAGTCCATGCACCGGAAGTTCGGCCGCAGGTTCGTCAACGGCAACGGACGGTCTTTTAATTTTTCCAGCGATTTCCAGGTGGAAAGCTATCTCCATCACCAGGGAAAAAAGTTCGTTCAACGCTTTGATGCCAACACCTACCTGTATCTCTCCCGGGCCATGGATTACTTCGATCTCGAGGACGATTACGGTTCGCTGGAGGAAGCTTTTACCGGCTGCCGTTCATCTTTCCTCGTGCTGTCCTTTACCACCGACTGGCTCTTTCCCGCCGGTCAGTCTCAGGAGATCGTACAGGCGCTGAGGCGATTGAACATGGATGTTTCTTACTGCAATATCGAGTCGGATCATGGTCACGATGCCTTTCTCCTGTCCGGTCACAGGATGGGGGATATAGTTCGCGGTTTTCTCGGACGCCTGATGAAAGGAGAGAGGCCATGAAGCGATCAACGGCCCTGGCGGGTGAAACGTTGGTAGAGAGATCAGCCTCATTGCCTGAAGTGGATTGGACACTGACCAGGCTTCGTGACAGGGCACTGGATGAACTGATAGTCCCATACATCAGGGAGGGTGACCGTGTCCTTGACCTGGGCTGCGGCAGTGGAGACCTCATCCTGCGGCTGAAACAGCAAAAAAGGATACAGGAGCGGGGAATAGAGATCGACGGGAATGC
>QIEJ01000008.1 GCA_003228585.1 Pseudomonadota bacterium | reverse complement strand
CCACCAGCGGAACTTCGAACAGCTCCGCCACCGCCTGTCGGGTCAGATCATCGTGTGTCGCTCCGATCCCGCCGGTGGTGATAACCCAATCAAACGTATCCTTCATCCACATCAGATGCGCTACCATAAAAGGGAGATCATCAGGGAGGACACAGGAATAACGAAGGTCTGCTCCCAGAGCGAACAGCCGCTCGGCCGCCCACGTCAGGTTCTCATCCGCGACCTCCCCCAGAAGAACCTCGTCCCCTATAACGGCAAAACCGATTTTGGGTGAGACCTGTTCCATCTTTTTCTTTACCACCATTTAGCAATCCAAAATTTCAGATTTCAAATTCCACATTCCAAATTCCAGATACCAGACCCCAGATCCTGGCCTCTGGTCTCCGACCTCTGATCTCTGAGTTATACTACATCCAATAAACAAACAATAGTACTCAATCTGCTAATACTAATACGCCATGCGCGAGTACTTTACAACAACTCTTCTTCCCCTTTTTAATATCAAAGATCGCAGGCCAGTAAGCTGAGACTGCCGCGGACAACAATCACCTCGCAGTGACAAACGCAGTGACAGATGCAGTCATTGCGAGCTGTCTGGTTGGCGAAGCAATCCCGGAACGACGAGACTGCCGCGGACAACAATCACCTCGCAGTGACAAACGCAGTGACAGATGCAGTCATTGCGAGCTGTCTGGTTAGCGAAGCAATCCCGGAACGGCGAGACTGCCGCGGACAACAATCACCTCGCAGTGACAAACGCAGTGACAATGCGGGATCATGATCAGGTGTCAGAGACCAGAGGCTACGTTAAGGCGGGAGTGAGGCACGCTTACAGCGTGACGACGCGGCAATCCCAATCTTAACCCGGGATCGCTTCACGAGCCATCCGGTTCGCGATGACAGGCGCTTGATCTGAAATCCGGAACCCGCCTTCGCGTAAAGCTTCGGCGGGCAGGCCTTAAACCTCAAACCTCAAACCTCAAACCCGGAACCCGGAACCCGGAACCCACGTTAACCACGTTCCAGTTTGACACCCAAGCCAATTTAAAGTAACTTGATTTTCGCCTGTATTATCACAGTTTTTCACTGTTTAACAATCTGCTGGCTACTGAATTATATGAAAGAAACCCGCTACGCCGACGCCGGTGTCGACATATCCGCCGCTGATGAGGTAAAAAAACGCATTTCCTCGGCTGTGAAGTCCACCCACGGACCTTCCGTCCTGGGGAGTATCGGCGGGTTCGGCGGTCTTTTTTCGCTGTCTGACCTCCCCGAGGAACCCATCCTGGTCTCCAGTGTTGACGGTGTCGGTACAAAACTCAAACTGGCTTTCGCCCTCAATCTCCACGGAACGGTGGGCAAGGACATCGTGAACCACTGTATCAACGATATTCTGGTCCAGGGGGCAAGGCCCCTTTTCTTTATGGATTACCTGGCCACCGGTAGTCTGGAACCGGGAATCGTTGAGGAGGTAGTTGGAGGTATCGCTGATGCCTGCCGGGAGGCTGGTTGTGCCCTCCTTGGTGGAGAGACCGCCCAGATGCCGGGATTCTACTCGGAAGGGGAATATGATCTGGCCGGCACCATCGTTGGTGTAGTTGGACGCGCAGAACTGATAACGGGAGACAGAATCAGGGAGGGGGACGCAATCCTCGGCCTGGCGTCATCGGGATTACACACCAACGGCTACTCTCTGGCACGTCTGGTTCTTCTCGAGAGGGGAGATCTTTCCCTGACGGAATCTCACCCGGACCTCGGACGCAGTCTCGGTGACGAACTGCTAGAACCCCATCGATGCTACGCACCGGCAGTCCTGCCCCTTCTGGGGAAACAACGGATAAGCGGCATGGTTCACATCACCGGTGGAGGCTACGAGGGCAATATCCCTCGCGTTGTACCCTCAGGATTGGCTGCCGCGCTGGACAAAAAGTCATGGCCGGTACAGCCTGTTTTCCAGCTCATCGCGAGAATGGGAAACGTTCCGGAGGATGAGATGTTCCGGACCTTCAATATGGGGCTCGGTTTGCTGTTGATCGTTCATCCGGATGACGCGGACAGAGCACTCAAAGAACTGTCCGCATCCGGCGAAAAAGTGTACCGTGTGGGGAGTGTGGTTCAGAGAGTGAACGATGATCCGCCTGTGCGGTTTGTTTAGGAGATAACGCATGAAAAAGATCGGCGTTCTGATTTCCGGAGGGGGCAGCAATCTTCAGTCCATCATCGACTCTGTCGAATCGGGCAGCTTGAGACTCGAGATAGCTGTGGTAATCAGCAACAATGAAGGCGCGTTCGGAATCACCAGAGCAGAGAATCACGGGATACCGGCCGAGGTCATCAAGCACAGCGACTACCCTGACCGTGAGAAATTCGAGGCACAGCTGATTAAGACACTGGATGGATACGGTGTCGATCTCGTTGTCCTGGCAGGGTTTATGAGAGTCCTGACACCTCTTTTCGTCAAACATTACCACAACCGGATCATCAACATTCATCCCGCAATTCTGCCCTTATTTCCCGGGACCCACGCTCAGAAGCAGGCATTCGACTACGGAGGCCGGTTTTCCGGTTGTTCAACACACTTCGTTGACGAGGGCACAGACACGGGGCCGATTATTCTGCAGGCCATCGTTCCCATCCTTCCCGAGGATACAGAGGATACATTGAGCAGCCGGATCCTCAAAGAGGAGCACCGGATTTACCCGGAGACCCTGCGTCTCTGGTCGGAGGGACGGCTCCGGATAGAGGGCCGCAAGGTAAGGATCCTTCCTCCCGACGATGAAAGCGGTGGTTAGAAGCAGACTATGACGAATACCTACGACCTTGTACTTATCGGAGCTCGCTTTTCCCAACTGGCACTGGGAGCTCTTTTATCCAAAAGAGGCCACAGTGTCCTGATCATCGACCAGCACAGGCATCCCGCTCCCTTCACCGAGGAACCCATAGACGGCTATCTGTTCAGGAGACGGCCCGCTCCCCTTTCCGGTCTCGATAGCGAGGGGCTTCTAGGCCACTTTTTAAACGAGATCGGCATTGGGAGGGTTCTGGTCAGCAAATCATATCCATCCAACCCTGTCAGCTACCAGGTTGCCCTCCCCCGCCATCGGATCAATGTTTACCCGAAAAGGGAGCATATGCTGGAGGAGATCTCAAGGGAGTTTCCACAGAGTATCGATTCCTTCCGTGAGCTTTACGCCCAGATGGATGCACTTACCGAGAAATGGTTCGAGAATTTCAGCAGTATTACCTCCCTGGAAAGCATCAGGTATTCTCTGGCAGGCATCAGGGAGCAGACAAGCGGAATCAGGCAAACCAGGCAGTTAAAACCCGTTCTCAAACAGTTTGAGGGGATGGGTTCGGAGGGCGATTTTCTGAACGTTCAGAACCACATCCTGGGCGGCTGCCCCCTGGATTCACTTCCCGGGACACTCTCCGCGGCTCTGATACACAGAATCGGCTGCCGGGGAACATACCAGGAACCGGTGGGCACGACATCACTTACCGAACTGATGCTCACCAGATTCCAGGAATTCGGGGGGGAGATCCTTTCAGGCAGGGCCAGGGATATCAAGAACGTTCCTGGAAACAGGATGAGCGTCAGCCTGGAGGACGGTTCGGACGTCGAGACGGCGTGCCTGTCAACCACCTCCGACATCGCCAGGCACATCAAGGGCCTGATGAGAAAGCGCAATGCCAGATCCGCCCGGGACAATTCCGCCCGGGTGCCTGTCAGGTTCTATCTTGGGATCGATGAGGCCGTCGTTCCATTGGGCATGGAGGACAACCTTTTTCTGCTGAGAGAGGATGATGGAGGGCCCATGGGGATCAGGGTCCTTTACCTTGCCCTGAGTCCGTCAGGATCCAGCATGTCACCGGACGGCAGAAGATCGCTGACCGTCACCGCTCTGGTCGAGAAGGGTGTTCTGGACAACCTTAACGGGGAGATGATCCATGAGGCGGAGCAGGATATCCTGAAACCTCTGGAGACCGTAATACCCTTTTTACATGATGGTCTGAACCTGTTTAAAAGCGATCTGTCAGACAGTACAGGGGAGAAGGCACCCAGACCCCTTAGAGGCGAGATCATGTCCTGGATACCCGCCCTTGTGGGCAGAGGCAGGATATGGACCCTCAGAAGAGGACGGGTGGCCGTCATGACCCTTCCTCCATGGGAACTGGGACTCGA
>QIEJ01000022.1 GCA_003228585.1 Pseudomonadota bacterium | reverse complement strand
TCGCAGTGACAGACGCAGGGATAGGCGAAGTCATTGCGAACCGACTGGTGCGTGACGCAATCCCGGGGTGACGAGACTGCTTCGGTCGCCAAACACCTCGCAGTGACAGGCACAGTGACAAGCGCTCTCTTTTGGATTTTGGATCTTGGATGTTGGGTTGAATCTGGAATATGGAATCTGAAATCTGAAATTTCCAACCCCGGAATCTGGAATTTCAGAGCTAAGGAACAGGATGAGCTGATGATCATTGTCGCCGCGGACACTTCAACACAGGCCGGAAGCGTCGCTCTCAGAAAGAGCGGGGGAAAGGTGCTGGAGGAGCCCCTCCCAAAAGGCCGTCCCCACAGTGAGACCCTGCTCCCGGCCATAGATGCTCTCCTCGCAGCTTCCGGTGTGAAAAGGCGTGACGTGACCGCCCTCGCCGTCGGGGTGGGACCGGGAGCCTTTACCGGCCTGAGGGTTGGCCTTGCGACTGTCAAAGGATGGGCTATGGCCTCCAGTCTCCAACTGGCCCCCGTACCCTCTCTTGATGCCGTTGCATTTCCTCTTCTTGCCAGGGGCGAAAGTGTCCTGGTCTGCGGTGATGCTCGAAAGGGGGAACTGTACGCGGCTTTCTATCCGGGGATGGACGATGATGGCCTGCCCCGATGTGAAGGTGATGTAGCCCTTATAAAGCCCCAGTCCCTCCTGCATTTTTGCCGGGAGCGATCGGTAAGGGATGTTGCTGTGGTGGGGACGGGGTTGGACCTGGTTCGGGAAACAGTAAAAGAGGTGGCAGGTCTGACGCCTGGTGACGATGCCTATGCCCATCCCGGGGCGTCTGCCGTCTTGTCACTCGGTGAGAGGCTCCTTTCCCTCGGGCGTAGTGTCGAACCTTCGCAACTTGTTCCATGTTATGTGAGAGCTCCGGATGTTGTCGATACGTCCCATGTCCCCTGACGACCTGGTGGATATCCTCCGCATTGAGAGGAAGTCCTTTCCCCATCCCTGGACCAGGGAGCAGATCCTCGATGAAGCGAGCAGAGCGGACATTGCGAGGTGCCTGGTGGCCAATCAGGGGGACCCTCCCATGCTTTGTGGTTACATCATGGCCTGGCTGGTCGCTGATGAGCTTCACATCACCAATATGGCGGTGGACCCTGATTCCAGAGGTCAGGGTATTGCCGGGACCATGTTGCGTCACTTACTCAGTGACGCCGCTGATGAGGGAACCAGTTGGTGTGTTCTTGAGGTCAGGCCATCCAACGGTACGGCCCGCTCCCTCTACGAAAAACACGGATTCAGAACAATAGGCCGTCGCAGACGATACTATCAGGATGGAGAGGATGCGTTGGTCATGGGGGTCGAACTGGGGAAAAACCCCTTTCGACTCTTGACAAGAGACTGAGGATAAACCTATAATTGCCGATATTTTTTTCCAGAAGGGACATGATGGAAAGGGACAAAGAGCTTATTGAGAAGCTCCTCACGGAGAACGAGGAATTCAAGGCGCTTCGTGAGGAACATGTCGAATTCGAACGAAAAATAGAGGAACTGATGAAGAAGAGGCCCCAGACCTCGGAGGTGCACTTCGAGATTGAGACCCTGAAGAAGAAGAAACTGCAGGGCAAAGACAAGATGGAAGATGGAAAGGATCCTTACTAAACATCGCTAACTGATGCCATTGGCTTGTTATAAGGGCGAGGCCGTTGGCCTCGCTTTTTTTTCATGGGAACTTAATGAGGGTTTCACGGTAAGTTATAGTGTCATTGCGAGGAGTCACGCCAGCGGCGTGACGACGTGGCAATCTCAGCCAAATGAGACTGCTTCGGTCACAAATCACCTCGCAGTGACAGTCGCTTTACCTGGATTCTGTAATTCATCACACGGTGAGCGAAGCGAACGGGAGTGTGAAAAATGACAAAAAAGATGACCAGTGACCGGGTTAAGAAAGGTCCAGAGCGAGCTCCGTCCAGATCGCTCCTGTACGCGACGGGCGTGACCCGGCGCTCAATGGATCGTCCTCACGTTGGTGTATTCACCAGTTTCACCGATATCATACCGGGGCACACCGGGATGAGGGAACTGGAACGGTCCATAGAAAAGGGAGTCCACTCCGGCGGTGGTGTTTCGTTCCTGGTGGGGATGCCGGGGGTATGCGACGGCATCGTCATGGGTCATGAGGGTATGCGCTACAGTCTGCCGACGCGGGAATGGATCTCCGATCTGGTGGAAGCCGTCACCATGGGGCATGCATTCGACGGCATCGTGCTTCTTACAAACTGCGACAAGATCTCACCGGGAATGCTCATGGCTGCAGCCCGGCTGGATATACCCTCCATAATAGTAACGGCCGGTCCCATGCATTCGGGGATGTATAAGGGCGTGCGGCGTTCCCTGGTCAGGGACACCTTTGAGGCAGTGGGACATTATCAAGCAGGTGAAATTGACGAGACGGAGCTCGAATGCATGGCTCTGGAAGCCTGTCCCGGTCCGGGATCGTGCCAGGGAATGTACACAGCCAACACAATGGCGTGCGTCACCGAGGCCCTGGGCATGTCCATGCCCGGATGCGCCACCGGCCTGGCCGGCGGCGCCGCCAAGAAGAGGCTGGCTTTTGAAAGCGGTGAGCGGATCGTTGAGATGATCGATGAAGGGCTTGTTCCATCCCGAATCCTCACTAAAGAAGCTTTTGTCAATGCCATCGCTGTCGATATGGCGTTGGGCGGATCCACCAACACGGCTCTGCATGTCCCGGCCATCGCCTATGAGGCAGGGGTCGAGGTGGATCTGGATCTTTTTGACGAGATCAGTTCCCGGACACCCCACCTGGCCAACATCAGGCCAGGCGGTGAACACTTCATGGAGGATCTCGAGTACGCAGGCGGCGTGCCGGCTGTTATGAACCGCCTTTTGCCGCTGATTTCAGGATCCATGACCGTTTCCGGGCTGGATATTCTAAAAATCGCATCCTCAACCGAGGTGAAGGATCCTGAGGTCATCCGGTCCATGGACAACCCCTATCATTCACAGGGAGGTATAGCCGTTCTAAGGGGCAATCTTGCCCCGGACGGCAGCGTCGTCAAACAGACTGCCGTGGCTGACGATATGCTGGTCTTTGAAGGTCCCGCCCGTGTCTTCGAATGCGAGGAAGAAGCCATGCGCGCAGTCATGGACCGGCAGGTAAAGGATGGTGATATTCTGGTAATCCGCAATGAGGGGCCCAGAGGAGGGCCGGGAATGAGGGAGATGCTGTCAGTGACGTCAGCGATCCATGGTATGGGTTTGAAAGTTGCCCTGATCACCGACGGCCGGTTTTCCGGAGGCACGCGGGGGCCGTGTATCGGTCACATATCCCCCGAGGCGGCCGCCGGTGGGCCTATGGCGCTGATTATGGAAGGTGATGTGATCACCATTGACATCCCCGCCAGGAAGCTGGACGTGCGGCTTTCGGATGATGAGCTTTCCAGGCGCAAAGCATCGTGGCAGCAGCCGGAACCCAGGGTCAAGAGAGGAATCCTGGGCCGGTATTCCCGTTTGGTGGGCTCGGCCAGTACCGGAGCCATCCTGGAATAATGATACGATATTCATAACGTTACCGGTAAGGAGAGCAGCGATGCAGATGACAGGCGCAGAGATACTTGTAAAAGCCCTCCAGGACGAGGGGGTTGAGATTATCTTCGGCTATCCGGGTGGAGTTCTCCTCGATTTCTACGATGCCCTTTTCAAGTCTGGTATGAGGCATATTCTGACCCGCCACGAGCAGGCCGCTGCCCACGCCGCAGACGGGTTTGCCCGTTCATCCGGCAAGGTCGGGGTCTGTATGGCCACTTCCGGACCGGGAGCCACGAACCTCGTGACAGGCATCGCCACAGCCCAGATGGATTCGGTTCCCCTTGTGGCGTTCACCGGTCAGGTCCCTACTCACATGATCGGAGGAGACGCGTTTCAGGAGGCCGACATTATCGGAATCACCCGCCCCATTACGAAGCACAGCTACCTGGCTCGTAGTGCGGCTGAACTGCCGAAGATCATTCAGGAGGCTTTCCACATTGCCTCGACCGGAAGGCCGGGTCCGGTGGTGATCGACCTTCCCAAAGACGTTTTTCAGGATAAGGCGAAATACGACAGACCCGAAGCAGTCAATATAAGGGGGTATAAACCCAAGGTGAGGGGACATTTACCCCAGATTAAAAGGGTCATGGGTGAGATCAGGAAGGCCAGGAGGCCAGTGATCTATGCCGGCGGTGGAATTGTGATCTCCGGGGCAACGGCCGACCTGGTCAAGTTTGCGGAAAAGAACATGATCCCCGTGACCAACACCCTGCTGGGCCTGGGTGGATTCCCGGGGGATCATCCCCTGTTTCTGGGAATGCTGGGTATGCACGGGACCTACCAGGCCAACATGACTATTCACGAATCGGATCTGATCATTGCCATTGGTGCCCGTTTCGACGACCGGGTCACCGGAAACGTGGCCAAGTTCGCACCCAAGGCAACGATCGTGCATATCGACATCGATCCGTCTGCCATCAGTAAAAATATCAAGGTCCACATACCTGTCGTGGGAGATGTCAAAGGTGTCTTGAAGGAGATGAACAAACTCCAGACGGGCGAGAAACCCGTCTGGAAGGAAATACGGAGCAAATGGCTCGAGACGGTGAAAGAATGGGGAGAGGAAAGGCCGCTGACCTACGATGAAAAAAGCAGAGTAATCAAGCCCCAATATGTCATCGAGAAGCTCTGTGAACTGACCCCTGATGATGCCATCATCACTACCGAGGTGGGACAGAACCAGATGTGGGTAGCCCAGTTCTACAAGTTCATGAAACCTCGCACCCTCCTTTCCTCCGGCGGACTGGGTACCATGGGCTATGGTTTCCCGGCGGCAATGGGCGCCCAGTTTGCGTTCCCGGACAGGGTTGTAGTGGGCGTGGCAGGTGACGGAAGCATCCAGATGAACATCCAGGAACTGGCCACTGTCGCGCAGCACAACATTCCGGTGAAGATCATTATTCTGAACAACTGCTTCCTGGGTATGGTCAGGCAGTGGCAGGAACTGTTCTACGGTGCGCGGTACTCGTCCACATGCCTGAGCTCCAATCCGGATTTTGTCAAGGTCGCCGAGGCATTCGGCGTCAAGGGTATCAGGATCACCGAAAAAACAAAGGTTGTCGAAGGGCTCAAGGAGGCCCTGGAACATCCCGGACCTGTCCTCGTGGACTGTCAGGTAGAGCGGGAGGAGGGGGTTTATCCCATGGTACCGGCCGGGGCGGGCTCCGCCGAGATGATGAAGAAAAAAGATAAAAAGCTCAAGGCCGTCAAGTGAAGACGAACGGGCGGAGGTTGCGATTGGGCGCATGGGAGAGTGGGCGAGGGGGCGAAGGATAGACACGGGGACGCGGGGGAGATCGCTCGTCATTGCGAATCACGCCGTTGGCGTGATGAAGCAATCCCGGAAAACTGAGACTGCTTCGGTAACCAGGCACCTCGCAGTGACTGCGATTCCTTTTGGATTTTGGATATTGGATCTTGGATTCAGATCTGAAACCTCAAACCTTAAACCTCAAACCTTAAACCTTGAACCTCAAACCTCAAACCTTGAACTTTGAATCAAGAGGT
>QIEJ01000193.1 GCA_003228585.1 Pseudomonadota bacterium | reverse complement strand
TCTCTGGCTAAAGGTGTCAACACATGGGATGGGCATGTCACCTGCCGGGCCGTGGCCGAGGCGGTGGGAAGGGAATATACGCCGGTGGAGGACGCTAACCGATCTCCGAAATGTTGTTTCCGTTGATGGACAGACGCTTGATGATCTGATCGCCCTTCGCCACGGTAGCCTCCTGATGACAGCCGTAGTCCTGTACCTGGACGGTGATGTCCTGATCGCCAAGCTTCTTTGAATAGTAGTTGTAGATGTAGTTGGTGATCTGCTCGTTTCTGACTTTGGTTTCTTCAGGGCTGAGGGCCGGGCCTCCACAGCCGCCGGAGGCACCGCCACAGGACGAAAAACTCCCGCCTCCCTCGCCGCAATCCCCGGACCCGCAACCAGAATAGGAAGCTGTCTTGGGAAGAGGCTGGACCTCCTCAACCACAGCAGCCTGATCGATCCTGGCAAACTGGTGCACAGCAAATGCCGATACGGCAACGACGATCACAAGTACGATACCACCTGATATAAACCACTTTCTCATTTAATCAGTCCTCCAAAGCTCTACGCTGTATCTCCCCTGAGCAGAAATGAATGTCTATCAATGCATACCTGTTTTGTCAACAAATCTGAAACGATTACGGGGATGGAACCGTACCCATGCCTGCTCCTCTCCTTCCCGAGGATGGCGGTGAGGATCATGCCGACGACCGAGAACGCAGCAGATGAGCCCTTATTGGAAGCCGCATTAAATAAATCACTTTCTCCATGTGGCCGGCACCAACAAAACCAAAATCGAGTAAAGCTCCAGCCGGCCGGCCAGCATGAGAAAAGACAGCATCCACTTGCCGGGCATGGAGATCCACGCGTAATTTTCCATGGCGCCGACCTTTCCCAAACCGGGGCCGATATTGGAAAGACATGCCACCGATGCCGCAAAAGCAGTTACGAGGTCGGTGGAATCAGAGATGGTCATAAATACCGTTCCAACGGCAAAGAGAGACATGTAGATTAAGAAAAAGGTTGCCGTCCTCAGGATATATGTGTCCGGTATTGGCCGGGCATCGATCTTTACCGGGAGGATGGCGTTGGGCAGTATGGCTTGTTTGATGGTCGAAAACGCCAATTTTATAACGACCATAATCCGTATGACCTTCATCCCTCCCCCGGTGGACCCGGCACAACTCCCCACAAACATCAGAAGGATCAGCACATACTTGAGGAACACCGGCCACAGACTGAAGTCCGCTGTTGTGTAACCGGTAGTTGTCAGAATGGAGACCACCTGAAAACTGGATGCCCGCACGGTGGACTCGTTGAACTGCCCGGACCACATGGATAAAACAGCTGTGAAGATCAGGATGCTTACTATTATCAGGATGACGTAGGTCCTGAACTCCTCACTTTTGAAATAGCTGGTCACTCTTCCTCTCAGGGCTTGATAATGGAGCATAAAGCTGGCCCCGGCCAGAAACATGAACAGGATGATAATCCACTGGATATAGCCGCCATAGGCACCAATACTTGCCGTCCTGGTGGAGAAACCTCCGGTGGCCATGGTGCCGAACGTGTGGCAAAGGGCATCGAAAAAGGGCATTCCTCCCGCCATGAGAAGCAGCGTTTCGGCCAGACTCAGGATAAAGTAGACAGCCCACAGGGTTTTTGCCGTCTCCTTCATTTTTGGCCGCACTCTTTCCGCTGTAGGGCCTGGGGCTTCAGCCCTGTAGAGTTGGTACGCTCCCCGGCCCAGAGCCGGCAGAAGGGCCACCGACAGGACGATAATACCCATGCCGCCCAGCCAGTGGGTCAGGCTCCGCCAGAACAGTATCCCTCTGGGAAGGGCTTCAATCTGGGTGATTATTGTAGCTCCCGTTGTTGTAAACCCGCTTGCTGTCTCGAAGAAAGCGTCGGTATAGGAAGAGACCTCGCCACTCAGAAAGAAAGGAAGGGCACCAAAAGCAGAGAGGAAAATCCACGAGAGTCCCACTACCGCAAGGCCGTCCTTGGCGTTGAGATCCTCGAGTTCATCCTTGGTTGCGGGGAAAAACCTTCTGACGAAATAAACGAAAGCGAACCCCGACACGATTGTTATGCCGAAAGCAACCGTTTCCCGACTGGTATAGTCATCGAAAACAGCCCAGCCGAGGGGAGCGATCATGGCAAGGCATACGACCATCAGAATCCGTGAAACGATGTTTAAGACCAGTCTCTTGTGCATCGGTTCTGGTGGTTAAAGAACCCGTTTCCTGGAGAAGAGTTTCTCGAACTGGGGGACCACGTCCTCACGACAGAAGACTATGACCTGCTCGCCCTCCATCACCTGGGTTTCTCCGCTTGCCAGGATGACCTCGGATCCTCTCCTGATAGCTCCTATGATAGACCCCTTCGGAAGTTTCAGGCTATGCAACGGTTTTCTGGTGACGGGCGAACCCGGTTCCGGGATCAACTCCAGAACCTCTGCCTTCAACTCCGACAGGGTGGCTACCGTACTGATTCGCCCACCCCTCACCAGGCGAAGGATCTGGTCGGTGGCCAGGAGTCGCGGGTTAATGACAACGTCAATGTCAAGGGCACCGATTATGAAAACATAATCCGGCTCATTGGTGGTAATAACTGTTGTTTTTGCTCCCAGCTTTTTTGCCAGGACAGCACTGACAAGATTTACATGATCATTCCCGGATACCGCAATAAAGGCGTCAGCCGCCTCGATTCCGCACTCCCTGAGAATATCGGCCTCCGAAGGCTGGCCGTGGATAACCGTCACGGACTTCAATCTTCCGGCAACCCTTTCGGCCAGAGCTCTGTTTTCCTCGAGAAGGACAACCTCCCCAATGGTCCCGGCAAGGTCCCTGGCCAGATTCTCCCCTGTATTGGTAGCACCGTAGATAATCACCTTTCTGGGCATTTTCACACCGGGGTTGACGAAGGTCAGAAACTCCGCGAGAGAGGGCTCGGGGAGAAGAACGTAGATCCTGTCATCGGTCTGAATGGTGTCTTCACCCCGGGGCATAACAACATCACCATCCCTGGAAATAGCGATAACCAGGAAAGGCCAGGGGAAATCCCTGTCAGACAGGTCCGTCAGCTTCATATCGCAAAGGGGAGAGTCCTCCTGTATGTCAAATGCGCGCAGCAGGATTTCTCCGTCGGCGAAATCGGCAACTTCCCGGGAACCGGGCGCCATCATGACCTTTGCGATCGCCTGGGCCGCCACCATATCCGGGTTGATGATGCCATCCACATGGAAGTGGGCCATGCCGAACTTCTCGAGGACGTCATTGAGAGACGCGTCCCGTACCCTGGCGATCCTTTTTTTGGCTCCATAGGCAGCCGCTAATGAGCAGATGGCAAGATTGGTGATGTCGGCATTGGTAACCGCGACGACCATGTCGGCTTCGGCCACACCTGCTTCCTCGAGGATGGACGGTTCGGCGGCGCTTCCGGTGATCACCCTCACATCCAGCTTCTCGCTGGCTTTCATCGCTATTTTCTGGCGATGCTCGATGAGGTTGACCTCGTGACCATCTTCCGAGAGGTACCCGGCCAGGTTGAACCCGATTACCCCGGCACCGCAAATTATGAGTTTCACGGGGAAAATGGTGACACAGCGATGTTATTTAATCAAGAAGGGGAATTTTCGCGGTTTGCGCGACAGTAGTCTTCTTTTCTTTCGCCGCTTTCTCGATGACGCAGTAGATCCCGCCCTCCCGCATGCCGGGGCGGAAGCACTTGTTACAGGAGATGCAGGTGGAACGGTGATCCGGTGCTTCTCTCCAGATGTTGACGAGATC
>QIEJ01000092.1 GCA_003228585.1 Pseudomonadota bacterium | reverse complement strand
ACACCCCCAAAACCAGGCACGACACGATGCCCAGAGGTATCGTCTTCCTCAGGATGTCCCCCTCCATGCCGGTCGCCCCGGACATGGACGCCGCGAAGGCGACCTTGAAGGGACTGGAGATCCCCCCGACGCTTGCACCCACGGCCAGTCCCGTGACCAGAACCTCCGGTGATACTCCCAACCCTGCTGCCATGCCCACCTGGAGGGCCGCGAAGAGCATTATGGAGGCCACACCGTACCCGGTGAGAAAGGTCCCCACCCAACCCAGAAGGGGGACAAGCACAGGGTAAGCTGGCCCCGCACCGGCCATACTCATGGCCAGGATGGAGGGAACATTTCTCGCTGCATCCACCAGCCCGGGAGACGCCGGGGAGACACCAGTGAAGGCAAGAACCTGTCCCATGGCCCCGAACAGGGCCATGGCCGCCAGCGGCCGCCAGCCCAGGATAGTCCCCCTGACAAGAGACCCTGCCAAACCCTTGCCTTTAATCAGCAACAGGTGCGCGGCAGCGAAAGCGGCAAAAAGGTAAAGATAAGCATCCGAAAGAGGGTGAAACAGGATTTCCCGACCCTGGATTACTGAAACAGAAAACACGATCCTGTTGCGGGACCATTCCTTCAACAGAGGAATCATGTTCACCGCGACTATACCGCACCCCATTATCAGAAAAGGAACCATGTCTTTGAGAATCGTCCGGTCTGGTTTCAGACGGCGGATCCCGGGCGCCACCAGGACAGCTGTGAGAACAACACCTCCCGCAAGTTCACCCACCTGATGACCGACGGTGACCACCGCCCACCAGGCTGCAAGGCCTGGGATCAATCCCATGAACGTCAGAAAAACAAATCTCCTGAAGAATTCACGAGGGCGGCCCAGGATCCAGGGCATTGACCAGGACATTAATATAGAGGCGGGAACAGAAAGGATCCCGATCCTGTTTACGAGGGTTTCGGTTGGAAATCCGGTTACGTTCGACAGAACAGTGACAATAACTCCACCGAGCCCAAGGGTCATCAGACCACTATACCCTATTATGCTTAAGGCGGCGGCAGCGGCAGGCGGCAGTCCCGAAGCCTTCAACATGGGCGCCGCCACCGGTTCCGCTATGATGCCCGCCCCCTCCAGGGTGTGACCCATTCCCATAGCCAGAAGAGAGATACGCTGCCACTCACCACGGACTGAACCGGTAAACCAGTCAGCCAGCCTCTTCAGGGAACCTGTGTCGATGAGAACCGAGGCCAGCAGGATGCCTCCATATACCACCAGGAGGACCGGCAGCGTGGTCAGCACTCCGTCCAGAGTGGCCATCAGGATCATCTTCACCGGTGTAGTGAAAGCCGCAAACCCCAGCAGGCAGGTCCAGAGATACCCGGCAACTGCCAACGTCAGCGCCCCGCGGCGAAAGACGACCGCCAGAACAGCCAGGAAGATGACGGGGGACCAGGCCAGGAGAACGGTTATCATTAATAATAACCGTCCGACACGGAGAGGGGGGGAGGGGGAGAGGGGGAGAAAATACTCGTTTTCTCATCAGTCCAAAACCTGAGGTCTATGGGTTTACTTATTGATTCCATTATTTAATCGACCCATTGGCTCATCAATGAAATCTCCCTTTCGCCCCCTCGCCCATGCGCCCATTCTCCCACTCCGGCGTCAGGTGGTTATTCCAGAATATGGAAAAACCACCTGACCTATATCATCAGCTTCCAGCAGCAGCATGGCCAGTCGGTCCATGCCCAGTGACACTCCGGCACAATCGGGAAGGCGCCGCACCGCCTCGAGAAAACCGTCGTCGATAACAAGCCCCTGGACCCCATCCGACTCCAGTGATTCCCTGACTCGCTCCATCCTTCGCCGCAGTTCCTGTGCATCGGTAAGCTCCGAGTAGCCGTTGGCCAGTTCAAGGCCGTCGATGAAAATCTCAAACCTCTCCAGAACTCCCGGGGACCCGGGTTTCGGTCTGGCCATGGTTCCGAGAAAATCCGGAAAATCCCTCACTATAGTTGGCTTCTCTCTTCCGAGTTCCGGCTCAACAACGTCAACATAAAGCCTGAAAAAAGAGTCTTCGGGACCTGCATCCGGGTCGCAGGAATAGCCCCGCTTCCCAAGGGCGGCAGTCATTTCCTGCTTTGAAAAAGAATCAACCCCGGCGTATCGGCTGAACGCCTCGAGCATGGTCATGTCCTCCCAGGGTGCGGCAAGGTCCCAAACTGTCCCGGATCTGGACAAGCTGGAGGAACCTCTCACGGAGCGGCAGGCTTTCTGAATGATTTTTACCGCGTCCTGAATGGCATCTTCATAATCCGCTCCCATCCGGTACCATTCCAGCATGGTGAACTCGCAACGGTGGTGAACTGTGGACTCCTCATCCCGGAACACCTGTGCCAACTGGAAGATGCTCCCCGCCCCCAGGGCTATCAGTTTTTTCATGGACAGCTCCGGCGAAGTGTGCAGCCAGTGACGGTGTGGACATCCGGAAAAATCCCTGATCATGAGGGGAACAGGCCGGATATTGGGATCGAGATTGGGAAATGGGAGAGCAATGGGTGTGGTCACCTCCATGAAGCCCTCCATGTCGAAGTAGGCGCGGACGGCCTTTTCCATGGCTGCGCGGGCTTTTAAAACTTCCAATGCACTCCTGACAGGCACGACCGGATAATGGGACAGGCGGGTTGCAGGCGAAGAAGCCTTATTTTACGATAAGCACGGGGATCTCGCAGAGCCTTGCCACCTTCCCGGCCACACTGCCGAAAAGGGCACGCTCGAGTCCGATCTTGCCCCTGCTCCCTAATATGATCAGGTCCGCTTTCAGCTCATCTGCCGTTTCCAGGACCTTCTCGTAAGGTTTTCCCTCTTTGAACAGGATCTGGACCTGGACATCCTTGTCCTGCTCTCCCTGGTAAAGTTTCTGCATCTTTTCCTCAGCCCGTTTTCGCCACCTGTCCATGTAATCGTCCCGCGTGGAGATATGAGCCACATCGGTGATATAGTCGGTGTCCAGCACGTGGAGCAGCACGATCCGTCCATCGGAACACCTGGCCATATCAAGCGCGATAAAATATGCCCGGTGAGAGTACTTTGAAAAATCCACCGGAACCAGGATGTTCTTGAATTTAAGGTGTCCCAAGCCTTCTCCTTTCACCCGGGTAGCCCCTTCTCTACCCTGGCGGCCTGCCCTGAACCCATTCTAAAGGGAGCGATTTGATCATAACATACTTGGTGTATCTACAGAACAACGATCAAGGAACCAAGAGCAAAAAAAAAGTTTTGCAAACTTCACAGTCACAGCAACGACATCTTGAAAGGACACTGGATGCCAACTATACTTGCCGTATGTTTCCTCCCCGCACATGGTTCCTCCACCTGACGCAAGCCGTCTCCTCCTGTCTTACGACCTTTTGTGCTGTCCTTGTCCTTATCATCATCGCACTGCCCGCCCGGGCCACAGCCAACAGCGATGTTTACGCGCTTTTGCCCAGCGACGTGGAAGTAACCAGTTACGCTGTCGGGGACGTGGACGGGGACTCACTGGAGGAGTTGGCTCTTCTGTATCGGGCGGGCGGAAAGCAGCGCCTTTCCCTGTTTCACGCCAGGGCAGGCCGGTGGGTCAGATGGTGGGACCTGCCCGATGCCTTGTCAGCCGGCGGGGGACTGACCCTGCACTCCTTCGGGCTTGTGGACGCCACAGGGGAGGGAGTTCCCGAGATTTCGGAGTTCCCGAGATTTCTGTGCACTTCACCTCCCCCGGGGGGGCAACCATGGTCACGAGGGTTCTGGGATTTATCGGTTCAGGTTCAGGGGAGCCCCGTTTCCGGGTTTTGCTCGAGGATTTCACCCTGCCGGCCGGATATCCAGTCTACGGCAAACAGGATGACCGCCCAAGTGTAACCTTTCTCAACATGGGGGGGAGGGACGCTGAAGGGAAGCCCCAGCCGGGATACAGCCGGGTTTACTGCTGGAACGCCGGCCGTTTTGAAAAGTGCGGAGAGGTTGTGTGGGAGGTACCGGCCAGCCGGTGACTGGGCGATGGTGCGACCATGCGGGTGGGAGAGGGAGCGTTCGTCATTGCGAACCGGATGGCTCGTGAAGCAATCCCGGGAAAAACTATAACCGCAGAACCGTTCGGAGTCAAAGTCTCTCTCACCCAGTTCTCTCAAAATCAGGTTGTAAGTGGGCCACTTTCCTTAATCTTCCTCCCCCTTGAGGGGGGAGGACCGAGGTGGGGGTGGAAATTCAAAAAAGAGGAGCGTTATAAAAAGGGGTTTCCCGGGTTTAACCGCTCGGTTTCGCAGAAAACCAGCTTCACTTCGCGTTTAACACGGAAAACCCCTTTGCTCCAAATCTGAAGGGTTCCTCTTTGCTCCGCACGGCTCTTGACGGTGTGTTTCTCAGGAACTGCGGTGCGAAGCGCAGTGACAACCGATGATGCAAGCCATTGATTTGTAAGGAAAGCGAAAACCACGTTTTTCGCTTTCCGAGGAGCTGGATTATGAAGAAGTTCATGAAGATCGGATTGAT
>QIEJ01000020.1 GCA_003228585.1 Pseudomonadota bacterium | reverse complement strand
TGGATCGCCGCAGGCAGCGCCGCCATTCTGCATACGGAAAAGGTCCGCGGGTTTATGCAGTGGTTTATGGATAACGCGAATCCGAGGGTGTGGGGCGTCGGCATCATACTGTTTGGAGTTCTTCTGGCGATAGCCTCCTTCTGGAGCGGAGTTGTGTGGTTTCTTTTCCTGATCGCCATCGTGGGTATCGGCAAGGGGGTCTTTTTTGTGGCCGGGGCACAAGAAAAGGTCCGATCGCTTATCGGGGCGTGGGTCAACATCTCCGATGCCGGTATTCGTCTGTGGGGTCTTATCTGGGTTATTGCAGGCGTGGCTGTTCTCGCCTGGACCTGATTACTGGTTTTAACCGGCGACCGCCGGCCACTACACGCCTCAGGTACCTCCGTAGCCGATGGTTACCTTGCCATGGTCAACAATGACAGGCACCTCCCGCTTCCCATCGCTCTGGGAAAGCATCTCTTCGAGATACTCGGGATTTGTCTGGACATCCCTGTAATCCACCGTTTTACCCTCTGATTGAAAGACCTCACGGGCCTCCACAGTGTAGGGTCAACCCAGCTTTCCGTATATAATGACCTTGTTGCAGCTCATGTGATCCTCTCCTTTTCGTGAAACCTTAAACATGAAACCTGAAACTCCAATCGCCCATACAGTTTATCAATGCGAATGAACATTGTCATCGGAAAAAAGTATGCCTGGATTCCAGATTCCAATTCCAAATTTTTCCCGGGATTGCTTCCTGTTTTCACCCTCCCCTTAATCCCCTCCCCTCAAGGGAGGGGAAACATGAGGAAGTTGACCATTTCAGGGTTCGCAATGACTGCGCCGGAACCGGCACTGGCGGTCAACCTTTGCGCTGGCAATAAAAGGGAGTTTCTGGTAAGTAAAACCCCTTTGTGAAAACCTGCATGGAGGAATCGATGCATCTGACAGTTATCCCCGAAAGGTGTTCCGGCTGCAAGGTCTGCGAGTTGGCCTGCAGTGTGGGGCGCCAGGGTGTTAACAACCCCAAGAAGAGCCGGATCAGGGTTATGGTACTTTACCCTCATCCCGTTATCCGTATGCCTATCGTGTGTAAACAGTGCGGTGTTCCCAAGTGCGGCGATGGGTGTCCCACCAGCGCCATTTACAGGGAGAATGGTATTGTTCAGCTTGACAGGGAAAAGTGTATTTCCTGTAACCAGTGTCTTACCAGCTGCCCGTTTGGCGCCATGTTTCTTCATGAGGACATCGAACAACCTCTGAAGTGTGACCTCTGTGATGGGAAGCCGCTTTGTGTTGAGGCTTGCCCCAAGGAGGCACTGAAGTTCCACCCGAAGCACATACTCGGGCAGGCACACAGGCTTGCTGCCGCCAGAAACTACGCGAAGATGAGCAAGGTTGAATACATGGACGGCGGTCAGAGGAAGGTCCTCCACTATACGAAAGCAAGAGGGAAAAAGGATGAGCGTTAAGGGCGGATATTTCTTCAGGATCCTGGATGTGGATCTGACTCGCGGTGAAACGACCATTGTGCCCATCGATGAGAGTTTCGTTCTCAAATATATAGGCGGTCGTGGTTTCGGCGCCCGTCTTGTGGCCGATCACCTGAAAAAATCAGGTGGTAAATGCGATCCTTTAGGTCCCGAAAATATTCTGGTTATCGCTCCTGGCCCACTGACCGGAGTCTACCTGCCGGCATCAGGGAAAAATTCCTTTGTGACACTGTCTCCCGCGACGGGAATCTACGGTGACAGCAGCATGGGGGGAGTCTTTGGTGTCGAGCTTCGGCAGGCAGGTTACGATGCTGTGGTCCTCCGAGGCCGCGCTCCCGAACTGTCCGTCCTGACCATTGAGGATGACAGAGTGGGAATTCTGCCACTGCCTCAGGCCGCCGGGGTCAGCACCCTCGAGGCGGAGAAGCTGGTCAGAGAAGCGACTGGTGACGAGGATATGAAGATAGCCTCCATCGGCATGGCCGGTGAGAATGGGGTTGTGTTTTCCTGCGTGAATGCCGACTGGAGTAGAAACGCGGGCCGCATCGGCATCGGCGCGGTCATGGGCTCAAAGAATCTGAAATCTATCGCTGTGCGGGGATCGAAGGATCTGCCGGTATACGATCTCGATGCCCTTGTTCGGGTATCCCGGGAAGGGTACGATTACCTTAAAAGCCACGAGTTTTTCCGTTTCTGGCAGGAGCAGGGCCTCATGTCGGTGGTGGACTATGCCAATGCCATGGGAATTCTGCCCACCCATAATTTCAAGGAGACGGTCTTTGACCGCGCCGACAAGATGAACGGATACGTCATGGAGGACCGATACAAGATAAGCGACACGGCCTGTTTCGGGTGCTCCATGTCATGCGGTAACGTCTGTCTCGTCAGGGAGGGCAAGTATCGCGGCACGGTGACCGAAGGTCCGGAATATGAATCTGCGGCAATGCTGGGAAGTAATCTTGGCGCCTCCAACTTTGCGTATATCCTGAAGGCCAACGCTCTTTGTGACGATCTTGGCGTTGATACGATCTCCACCGGTTCCATAATCGGTTCGATGATCGAGGGGCTGGAAAAAGGGATCCTGACGCAGGAGGACCTTGACGGTGACGAAATCACCTGGGGCGACGAGGAAGGCATCCTGCGCCTCATAGGAAAGATCGCCGGACGGGAAGGGGTTGGTGACACTCTGGCCGGGGGAGCTTTTGCGATCCTCAAACGGTGGCCCGACATGGAAGGTGTCCTGTCCCATGTCAAGGGTCTGGAGCAGTCAGCGTATGATGCGAGAGCGGCTATCTCCATGGCTCTGGGCTATGGGACATCCGACATCGGCGCCCATCACACAAGAGCGTGGACCGTAGCCAGCGAACTGGAGAACGGTGCCGGTTGGGGGCTTGAGGAAAAGGCTGAATTCGTCATTTACCATCAAACGATCAGACCCCTGTTCGATATGCTGGGAGTCTGCAGGTTGCCCTGGATAGAACTCGGGTTCCCCGAAGAGTATTACCAGAGGTTCTATCAGGCGGTGACGGGGGTTGAGAGGTCCATGGATGACCTCCTGGAATGTTCCCGGCATGTCTACGATCTTACCAGAACCATCAATGTCACTCTGGGCATAGACCGCAAGGACGATTATCCACCCAGGCGCACACTTGTGGATCCCGTTCCATCCGGACCCACAAAGGGAAACGTGGTGGACAGGGACGAGTATGAGAAGATCCTGGATCTGTATTACGAGAAAAGGGGATGGGACAGCGACGGAAAGCCGTCACTGTCTTTATGAGTACCGGCGGTATGAGGACTTGCCGCCGCTGACTACTGACTACCGCTTATCTTGCGCCGTCCTGCTTGCCGAAGCCGATGACGATATAAGACCCACTCCTCTCATCCGTCCTCAACTTGATAAGGTTGTGTCTTTCAGCGTCCTCGAGCAGCTCGCTGAAGGTTCGATAACCATAGGTGGATTCGCTGAAGGCCGGCCGCTTGCGCTTCATGGTTTCCTTGACCATGGAGGACCAGAGGATCTCCTTGTTTTCGCGGACCAGAGCTATAATGGAATCGGCCAATAACTGAAAAATCTCTTTGCGCTGTTTGGGAAGAGACGCTCCGAGCTTGGGCGGGATGCCCACCGGGTTGTCGAGCTCCTCGTAGAAGATAAATTCGTCACAGTTGTCTGTGAGAAGCTTGGACGCCGATTCCTGGAGGCTCAATCCAATAACCCTTTTTCCGTTCTCCTTGAGCTTGGACACAAGGGGAGAAAAATCAGAATCTCCAGACACAATAACAAAGGTGTCAATGTGCTCCTTGGCCCAGGACAGGTCCAGGGCGTCAACAACAAGGCGAATGTCGGCCGAGTTCTTTCCCGTCATCTGGCG
>QIEJ01000263.1 GCA_003228585.1 Pseudomonadota bacterium | reverse complement strand
CGGCGGGGCTTTGATGTCCATCAATCTTTTCAAAAAACTATTCGGCGGATGACGATTCGCCATACGTCGAGCCTGTCGATGTTGATTCTTTCAGCTTCCTCGTCTGCTCTTCAGATTCCTTGAACATGGGCAGAAGGTATTCCGCGACGAAGATGAAGACGAGAGGGACCGTCATGATGACGATGGCGGCCACTATCCCCTCCTTTTCAAAGAGCCCTGGATGGTACGACTCACGCATGCCGGCCAGAGACTTGGAGATCATCTGGCCCCCGATGACCACGTTCCACCGCATGGCGAAGACCTGAATGAGCAGGAGCGACGCCGCCGTGAAGGAGAGGGTGTTGGCCACCCTGTCCCCCATGCTCTTGTCGAGAAGGACGATGATCATGAGCAGGATGAACGGTATCAGAGCCCCTACGATCATCTGGAGGCCAAGGAAGGAGAAACTCAGAGGCCCGAAGAGCAGTTTACTGACGATCTCCCACTCCTCACCCCTCTCGTAGGCAAGAGTGATGAGCTCGAGAAGTTCCAGGGATGCGGTGATGATCAGGAACATCCACAGCCAGGCGCACATGCTGCTTATGCAGGCCCTGTCAATGACGTACCCCTTCAGCTTCATGGCCACCTGGTACATGACGATGAGCGCGGCTATCCCCGAAACTACCGCGGAAAAGATGAAGATGATGGGCATAAGGGGTGTGGACCAGTATGGATTGGCCTTGACACCTCCGAAAAGAAATCCCACATACCCGTGGAGGAGGAAAGCCGCGGGAATTCCGATGGCCGCGAGAAATGTGATCACCTTGTGGTCCAGCTTTCGGGATTCCTCCGAGATATCATAGACGCCCAATGCGAGGATTCTGTAGAACCGCTGTTTCAGACCCCGTGATCGTCTCGCGTGAATGACTATATCCTTGCGGAATACCAGCCACACCTCCACCAGGAGAATAAACATGTAGCCCATATAGAAGAAACCGAATCCTGCCATGGCGGACTGAAAATCCGGTGTGATGATGACGTTCAGTCCGTTCAGGGGTTGCCCCAGATGGTTCAGGAGAGGCCAGGTCGCCACGAGGAGAAAAGCCAGTGATGCCATGAGGGCGAATCTCGCGACAGGTTTCAGTGCCTCGATGCGGAACACATGGTAAAGGGAGGAAACGACGAACGCTCCTGCAACCAGCCCGGTGATATAGGGATACAGGACGATCATCAGCGACCACGTGATGTGCAGGTCATTGGGGAATACGTATCCGACTGTCTCCAACATCAGCGGACCTCCTTATCCAGGCCAAGGTAGTAGCACTTGGGTCTTGTCAGCATAACCGGCTGCAGGACGCCTACCCGCTCCTCATCAATAACTTTATTGATGGGATCGTAGGTGTCTTTAGTGTCTCCAAAGCTTCTGGTGCCTGTCGGACACGCCTGAACACAGGCCGGGCTGAGGCCTTTGGTGATGCGGTGATAACACCAGGTGCACTTGTCGGCCATATGTATGTCAGGGTTTATCCAGCGAGCGGCATAGGGGCATGCCTGCACACAGTAACCGCATCCCATGCAGCGTTTGTGGTCCACGAGGGTCAATCCGTCCGGAGTCTTGTAGGAGGCACCGAAGGGACATACCTGAACACAGGGAGGCTGCTCACAGTGATTGCACATCTTGGGGACGAAATAGGCCTTTGATATTCCCACAGCTCCTGCTGTCCCGACGGGGAACCCGTTAAGCCCCCCCTCCGGTGAGTCGATCCTGGCTCCCTCCTCCCCGGAACTCACCTGGTACCGCTCCACCCAGGTGCGATAGAAGTGGTCGGGAACCTCGTTCTCTTTTTTGCATGCCTGAACACAGGAACCGCACCCGATACATTTATGAAGATCGATGACGTAGGAATAAAGATGGTCAAAGGGATTGTACCCTTCGAAACTCGGCTCGGTCGGGTCTCCGGGGCTTGCAAGGGCAATCCTCAACTTTCCTGGAACCAGAAAGCCCAGTACCAGGGAAACGGTCCCCGCAATTGACGCGCTGGCTGCCATCCTGAGAAATTTCCGCCTGCTCCACTTTATCATAATGACTCCTTTTGAATATCCATCAACCCCGTCGGGATTTAATCACCTTACATGGATGGGTCGTGCGGATTGTGACAATCCACGCATACATCCGCGGAATTTTCCACTCCCATCTCTTCCAGATGCTCAACAATAGTCACATGGGGGAAATCATGTGGTTTGGCGGGCTGGGCCTCGTGACAGCGAATACAGAGATCCTTTGCCTGTTTAATGACCATCTCATTGGTCCACTCATACTGGTCAGGATTCTGGATGAAGCTTTCAATGTCCTCGTACTCGACATGGGTTCTCAATGGTGCATGGCAGACCTCGCAGTTGATAGTCTTGTGAGCCGACTGTCTGAACTCCTCGGCCCTTTCATCGTGACAGGCAGCGCAGGACTCCACACCAGCCCCGAAATTGGGGACCCTGACGTTCATCTCTTCCCTCAGGGCGTCGCCCCTGTAGTGGCCGAATTCCCCGAAGGATCCGGGAACAAGAAAACCTCTTCCCAGCAAGTAAACAACAACGATGAGGACGATCAGTAAAATGGCCCTCCATAGATGCTTCGTATGTTCCATATCCGTTACCTTCCGTTATGTTATAGAGTGATCCGGGATTGTCAGATCCGGACCCTACCCGTTTTTATCGGATCTGTCAGGAAGAAAAAGCCAGGCCCAGAAGCCTTTCGCTCCAAATGGGGAACCCGGTGAAGGCTCCAGGTCCTCCTCCTCGAAAGTGTCGGGGCCAAACAACCACCCGGAGAAACCTCCGGGCCCGAATCGTGACTCGGGAGGACTCAGTTCAGGTTCCTCTTTAAAGTCCTCGCCGGCCAGGAGCCATCGGATGAAGCCTTTTTCACCGAAATTTGATTTTCCGGATTTCTCCAAAGGCTCGGTATCAATCCGGTCGGGAGAGAAAACCCATAGAACCTTTGCCGCAACGTTTTTTATGGAGAAGTGATTCTTCAAGAAAACCCGCTCCCATAATTCTGATTTTGTGAATAGTCCGGATTCGAACAGGCCAAATTCATATAATAAGTTTTGTCGCAGGTCAAGTACTCTTTTTAGACGCCCATGCTACCTGTTCACAAGGTTCCAACCTGATAAATCCTTGTATTACAGAAAGATATACCAGGAGATGTGCATCATGACGACACTCATGTTACAAGCATCCCCGCAGTGTTTACGATTCCTCCTCATGACGATGCCATTTTCCCAGGATCACGGATCCCAGGGCCGCAGCGATACCGAATGACAACACGCTGAACACCAGGGGGAGCCCCTTTGCGCCGAACAGATCGATGATAAAAACCTTCAGGGCGCCGATGACCGTCACCAGGACCGCGACGTTCCGGATCTCCTCTCTTCTCATACGATAGGCCTTCAGGAACAGGAGGGCGGCTCCCAGGTTGATAATGACCGACTGGGCGCACTTGAACGCGTCAGTCTCTCCACCCAGAAGTTCATGCGCTCCGGCCCTGAGCCCGAGAAAGGCGGCTGTCAGGGATCCGAGCAGCAAGATCACCGCACTCCTGTCACTTTTGTCCACCCGGGTGAAATACTCGGACGGCTGCGGCGGGTCGATTTTCCTCATGCGATTGTAGTGGAAAAAAGCGACTGCGCTGATAGAGGCCATCGCTGTAATAGTTACAACAGGAGACGCCCCGGAAGGTTGGTTAGCCAGGAGGAGAGACGAGGCCCCCATCACCGTCCCCTGGAGAAAATAAGAGGTAACGCGCACACCGGCACTGCGCCATGCCACGGACAGGTAGGTCAGTCCGTATGCTGCCAGAGAGAGAACCGCAAGGGCAACAACCGATTCACCGGACAGGTCCCGGAAGGAGATGGCCAGAAGAAACGCGGCTGGGA
>QIEJ01000064.1 GCA_003228585.1 Pseudomonadota bacterium | reverse complement strand
ATCTCAGCAAAGGTAAATGTCGGGACAACACCAACCGGATGCCGATGAGTTGCCATGGATTCCTTGTCGTGGCAGCTGTAACAAAGGTTATTACCAGGGTAGTTGAGAAAATAATCAGCGTTATCGGATGAGTGGGGGTTGTGACAATCTGTACACTTTCCATCTTCGAAAGGTTTATGTTGAACAAAACGATACTGTTGTTGTTTCACCTGTTCATGGCAGCCTGTACACATCTGACCCTGCGGCAATCTGAGATTGTACTTTTCATTAGATCCGTGAGGGCTGTGACAGACCGAACAGACCCCGGCGGCCAGGGGACCGTGGATATAGGATTTCGCAAATTCCTTCTCTTTTTCCGCGTGGCATCCGTAGCACAGATCGGCACCAGGGGAGAAAAGTTCGTAACGCACCGGTAAACTGCCGAAATCATGGCAAGGCGCACATCCCCCTACTGTAATGGGACCATGGACGAAACTTTTCATCCCTAGTTCAGTGTGGCACTCAAGACACATCTGGGTGATCATCATGAAATTCTGGACTGTTGTCTCGGGAGGCACCATGTCGTGGCACTCCTGGCACTGCGCCTCATTTTCGGCCAGATGGAATTTGTATGCCGGAAACTGGTTCTGAAAACCCCTGCCCAATTTGGGTTCCCTGAACAGAACGATGGCTTTGACAGAACGATGGCTTTGACAATCCTTTCACCGCCATCTCCAACGGTGGACACTTCAATAAAATTACTCCCCAGTGAAACAGGCGTCCTGAAATAGAATATATTTCTCTCAGCCAGCATGTTCTGGCGACTTCCCCCGTTAAGGGCCATGCTCACCTCAACACCGGGATTTTCAACCAATCCGATGATGTTGATGGTGTCCTGTAATGTTTTAGTGAAATTGATTGGGAAAAGAATCCGGAGACTGTCGCTTGCCCCCGTTTCGATTCCCGCCAGTTGAACCGTCACGGATGGTTTCACAAGGCTTTCCGTAAACTGAACGGCCTGCTTTAATTCCGACTTCTGGTAACCCATCATGACCCTTGCGACCTTGCCGTTTTTTCCGATAACAACAAGAGATGGAAGCGTAGTCACTCCGTACTGCTGGCTGACCTTAAGATCCTTGTCGATCATTACAGGGAACTTAACGAGGTCCTTATAGCCCTTGTAGAACCTTTTCACACGGACGGTGCCGTAGATGTCGAGATTGATCCCGATGATTTTCAACTCATTCTGTGAATGACGTTGCTGAAGTTGTGAGAAAGCTGCAATTGACTGGACACAGGACGAGCAGTAGATGGAACCGAATTTCAGGACGATGACCTGCTTGCCTATAAGATCTGAGATGTCAACCGGATTACCCTGCAGATCAACTCCTGAAAAGGAGATGGCATCATCACCCCTGGCAACGAGGGCCTGGACGTTACCGGGGAGAGTGAGGACAAGAGAAACCGTTATCGCGGATAGAATCAGCAGAAACTCGAATTTATGGAGGAGGGAGTGTCTTATCACAGGACCGTTTATATCATCGGCCTAGAGGACCTGCTTGATGACCGCTTCAATTTCCTCCTTCGAAGCTCTTCCAATCTTCGCAAACAGGACTTTGCCGTTACTATCGACAAAGTAAAGCGTAGGAGTTCCAGCAACCCCATAAGGATCAGAGATCTTGAACGATTCGTCGGGGTTCAGTTCATCGATCAGGACCTTGAAAGAATATTTTTCCTGACTGATAAACGCGGAAATAGCATCCTTCATGGGTGTGCCATCGAGGACCACTCCCACTACTTTGATTCCCCTGGCCACGTATTCCTCAGTGAGTTCCTGGATAATGGGAAGCTCCGACTTGCAGGGTTCACAGAAGATAGACCAGAAAAAAATCAGGACGCCTTTTCCCTGGGAAAAGGCGTCCTTCATGTTGAAATCATTTCCCTCGATGTCCTGAACAGTAAAATCAGGAACAACATCCCCTACTTTAAGCATCTCGATGCCGCTGATCATGGGAATCGGGGTCATTTCCCCACCCCTGCTCTCCTGAACAAACAAGGGCGGAGCAAAAAACACCAGGAGCGCGAGGAGGAAGATCGGGAGTATTATTTGAGCGCGCCTGGATAGTGTTGTGAACATCAGAAATACCTCCTCAATTCGGCTCAAATCTGAACCTGGTGATTCTGTCTTTTTTAACATCGGTTACATAGATACGGCCATCTTCATCGACGGCAAGGCCACTCAACTTGTGCGCGTTCATTTTATCATTAAACAGGCTGAAAATGCTATAGGTTGAACGCCTGATATTTACCAGTTTCCCCGTTACTCCCTCAAGAATAAAAAGATTGCCCCTGTCGTCTCCCCGAACCTTTACGGGTTCTCCCCCTTCCGAGATAACGGACATCAGAGAGAGTGTCTCCATGTGATCACCTCGCCTGTTAAACATGACCAATGTACGCCTGGTACGGTCCAGGACACAAATGTACCCGAGGCGGTCCGTGGAGTATGCTATGGAAACAGGGTCTATCAGCTCCCGCCTTTTCCTGCCGGAAAAGGACCATTCATCAACAAACTCGCCGCTGTGATGAAATTTCAGAACTGCCCGCCTCTTCCCGTCCAGAACGTATATATATCCCTGGACATCCACTGTCAGGTCCACAGGGTCGTCAAACTCACCTTTTCTGATCCCCCGTTCCCCGAAGGCCCCTGCAAATTCCCCATCCAATTTATACTGGTTGACAACCAGCTTCTCCCGATCCAGGACATAAACGAACTTTCGATCTGGATCGACGGCAAGGGCGACAGGATCCTCGAATTCGCCCTCTTCCTTGCCTCTTCGCCCCCACTTGTACAGATAATCGCCATCCTCATCCATGACCTGGACACGATAGTTGCCCGAATCGAGGATATAAACGTTGTTGTCTTCATCGGTGTCCAGGTCTAAAGGATCGTCAAAAAAAAGCTTTCCGACACCGAAACGCCCGACCATGAGATCGTAATCCAGGGGTATCTGATCATTTCTGATAATGATCATCTCATCCCGGGAAAAAACCATGGATGGCGTAAAAAACAGAGCAGAGCTAAACAGGACTGCTGCCAAGACACCTGCCCAACTTCTCGCAAAGAGAACTCTATTACTCCCGGTCGCCCAGACGGGTCCCTTGAGAAATTGTTTAATTGTCCCCACGACGGGCCCTATCGCTCCTCTAACTGCATCTGCTCCTCCAGGCGCCGTTTCTCGGCTTCAGCGGCTGATTTCAGCTGAGCTTCCTCATCGGCTTTGATACGCTTAAGTTCGGCTTCACGTTTTCTTTCAATCTCCTTGTACATGTCCTTGAGCATGGAGCGCACAACCTCACGCCCTATCGCGAGATCGGTTGGACCTTCGTTCAGGCCGAAAACCCTCCCCCAGGTAAAACTCCCCCTGTGGGTTCCACTACCGATCCAAAGAGGTTTACCGGTAAACGTATCAATGAGAGTAAGGCTCACAGATACGTGCATGGCCGCCTCAGCCCCTTCTCCCCATCCCCAGGCGTTAATGTTCCCAACAAGGATAGCCTGAGCCCGCATCTCGGATCCGAGTTTGTTCACCGTCTCCACATCCAGTGTGTCGAGCTTCCTGATCTTCAGAGCTTTCAGAACATTTCCCACGAATCTCGGATCCTCTACCTCCTCGAAGGTGGGATTGATAGCCAGCTCCGAATACAGGATATCCATCAACTGTTCATCGGCCCCTTTGATGCCGCCGATGTTGTAAAGGGGCATTATGGCCACCTTTTTCAAGCCAAGATACTGCCTCTTGCTCTCAGAGGGCTGCGTGCTCGTCCGTACCTTAGGTGCGCTCGAGCATCCGACCATCACCAGCGCTGCTGACAAAATGGACACTAAAACTACTGTTCGGGCGACATTCCTGTTCATTTCATCCTCCTTGACTTCTGGTTATAAGTGTTATCGATTTTCTATTAAAATTCCATAAAAAACTCGGCTCTTATTGTCCTGTTCTCCTCCTTGACCAGTGAAAATGTTCGGTTGTTTTTATATGCCAGACTGAGGATCATATTGTAAAAATCCCAGTCCAGATTGACGGTTAGGGCATCCTGCTTATCCTCCTCCTTGAATGTCCGGAAGGAATAGTCAACGTCCAGAAACAGGTTGCCTATGAGAACGGTGGATGCTTCGAAATTGAATTCATTGTCATGGGTTGTAGTCTCATCCTCAACCAGTGGTTGAGTATATTCTCCCAGATATTGGAAAAAGAGGGTCCATGCACGCCATCTGACGTCCCATGAGAAATCGTAATCGAACCTCAGCTCCTCATCTTCCGTCACCCCATCGATGCGTTTTATTAAATACCCGGGCTCGAGGATGAAGAGAAGGGGGGGAGGGGTGTTGAACTCATAAATAAAATGCAGATCGACCTCCTCAGTCCTGGTGGTGTCGTTGACAACGTAATCGGTCTCAGTGCTGAACAGGATGGAGGGCTCGAAGATCAGGTTGGGGATATAAAGGGCTTCCCCCTCATAGGTCATCTCGATCTTCAGATTCTGCGCTTCACCTGTGCGAGACCCTTTTTCATAGTCCGCACTCTGATTATATGAGGTGTCTATCACCAGTTCGTAAAACGG
>QIEJ01000186.1 GCA_003228585.1 Pseudomonadota bacterium | reverse complement strand
CAGTTGTCCATTTCGCCGCCGAATCCCACGTGGACAGAAGCATTCACGACGCCTCCCCTTTCATTCACACCAATGTTCTCGGGACCCAGGTCCTGCTGGATAAATCCCTTGAATATGATGCGGCCCGATTCCTTCATGTCTCCACCGATGAGGTCTACGGTTCCCTGGATGAAGACGACCCTGCTTTCACAGAGGAGCATCCCATCGACCCGAGCAGTCCCTACTCTGCCAGCAAGGCCGCATCGGACATGCTCGTCATGGCCTGCCATCGCACCCATGGGCTAAACACCACAGTGACCCGCTGCTCGAACAATTACGGTCCTTTCCAGTTCCCCGAGAAGCTCATCCCCCTGATGATCCACAACGCCCTGGCCGACGAGCCTCTCCCCGTCTACGGCGACGGACGCAACATTCGGGACTGGATATTCGTGGAGGATCACTGCCGTGCTCTTGCAGCAGTCATGAAGGATGGACGTTCAGGGTCCACATATAATATCGGCGGGAACGCGGAGCAGAGAAATCTCGATGTGGTTAAAACCCTTCTCGGCATTCTCGGCAAACCGGAATCCCTGATCCGGTTCGTCAAGGACCGGCCCGGGCACGATTGGCGATACGCTATCGATTCGTCCAGAGTCGCCGACGAAACCGGTTGGAGCCCATCCCTGACCTTTGAGAAAGGGCTGGAGAGAACAGTCAGATGGTACCTGGACAATCAGCCCTGGACAGAGAGAATCACCTCCGGTCAGTACCTGGATTATTACAGTAAAATGTACAGCGAACGACTGGATGCCAGTCTGTGATGGCCAGGGCTCCTGACTGGCAGGCGGCCGAGGAAAGGCCCCTTGTTGTCCTCGGGGCAGGCGGCATGCTGGCGACAGCGATTGTGCATGAGCTCGAAGAGAAAGGGGTCCATTATCTGGCGCTGAGTGAGCAAAGCCTCGACATCACATTCGAGGGGCGGGTCGCGGCAATATTAAAAGGGCTGAATCCCGGGATCATCATCAACACCGCCGCCTACACGGATGTTGATGGCGCCGAAACCAGCAGGGAACAGGCATTCGCAGTAAATTCTCACGGTGCTGACAATGTCGCACGGGCAGCCCGGAGTCTGGGCTCAAAAGCAGTCCACATCAGCACCGACTATGTTTTTGATGGAAAGAAGGAAGGGCCGTACCGGCCCGACGACGAGCCTGACCCCATTAATATCTATGGACAAAGCAAACTGGAAGGCGAGATCAAGGTCCGCAGTGCCGCGGAAAACCACCTCATTATCAGGACCGCGTGGATCTATGGACCGGGCGGGAAAAACTTTGTCAGAACGATCCTGGGGCTGGGCCGCACAAGGGACAACTTACGCGTCGTTAACGACCAGACAGGCTCCCCCACCTTTACGCGGCACCTGGCTGGGGGGATCATCAAGCTTGCCTCACTGGACACCAGGGGCACTTTTCACCTGACGAACAGCGGCCAGTGCACCTGGTATGAATTCGCCTGCGAGATCCTGAGACAAAATAAAATTACAACACCCGTGCATCCGGTCACCACAGAGGAATTCCCCACTGACGCCAAAAGACCGCGCAACAGCCTTCTCGACTGCAAAGATGCCTACAGCATCCTGGGCGGTCCCCTGCCGCACTGGCAGGAAGGGCTGCGGGATTACCTCGAACTGGAGACAGGGAACGGGGAGTGGTGTTAAGGTTTGAGGTTTGAGGTTTGAGGTTTGAGGTTTGAGGTTTGAGGTTTGAGGTTTGAGGTTTAAGGGCCTGTCACTGCGAGGAGCACCGAGTCGGCACGAGAGCGACGCGGCAGTCTCAGCTTCCCGGGATTGCTTCACACACCAGTTGGTTCGCAATGACCGCGCTCCCTTTTGGATATTGGATGTTGGATATTGGATTTCCAATCACCTCATACCGACTCTGATACCAGTGGGATCGTAAAGGTGAAACTGCTGCCCTGGCCCGGTTCGCTGCGGACCCGGATCTCCCCCCCGTGGGCCTCGACGATTCTCTTGCAGATAGCCAGTCCCAGACCGGTCCCCTCCTCTTTTCCGGGGGGTCCAACCTGAGCGAACTCCTCGAAAACATGTGACAGATCCTCACTCCCTATCCCGATTCCGGTGTCCGTCACCGTAACGGCAACCACAGGGGGGACGGTATTCTGATCCAGTTCCGCTTCGATGGATATAGTACCCCCCTCCGGAGTGAACTTGATGGCGTTACTCACGAGGTTCACCAGCACCTGGGTGATCCTGTCCTCATCGAAGACGGCCATCGCCTCCATTCCATCTTCCCTGATGTCCAGGGTCAACCTCTTCTTCTGAAGCAAAGGAACCATCTGCCCGGCAACCCGTTGAACGACACTGATCAGAGGGAGATCCTCTATCTCTATTGGCATCTTCCCAGCCTCGATCTTTGTCAGATCCAGCATGTCGCTGATCAAGGCTGTCATTCGCCGGCATGAATGGAGAGTTTCATCAATGACTTTTTTCTGGGCGTCGTTAAGATCCCCGGCAAAGCCATCCTTGAGTGAGTCCAGATATCCTTCCACAACGGACAGGGGTGTTTTAAGTTCATGAGTAGCGATCCCCAGGAAATTGGATTTCAGTTTGTCCAGTTCGAGGAGCTTCTCGTTGGCATTTTCGAGGCTTTCGTTTATCTCAAGGAGTTCTACATTTACCCTGTTCAAGGCCTCGGTTCTATCATCTACCATCCCCTCGAGGTGTTCCTGATAGTCGAGCACCACCTGTCTTGATATCTCAAGGTCGGTGATCATCTGGTTGAAGGCAACTGTCAAAGAAGCGACCTCATCATTCCCGTAAACCAGAATCGGCTCCGGAGTTTTTCCCAGACTGACGTCCTTGATACCGTCGGTGAGATTTTCCAGGGGCTCCGTCAAACGGTTCACGGCCACGATCAGGATGAGCAGACCTATGATGTAGACCAGGAACGCGTTGATGCCTATGAGGCGTGTGATCTTCGATGTGATGGACTGGACATCGGATATATCGAACCCGAGGAGAAGAAAGACGCTTTTGTCGGTGTCGGCAAGACGAACGACTCGATAGACTTCCAGGACGTTATCGAAGATGTGAAACCGGTTTCCATCCACGGGGATGTCGACAAGTTCAGCGAGAGGAAGTGATCTGACCTGTTCGTATTCACCTGTTGAGCAGGTAGAAGCTAAAACCTTCCCTTGGGATGATAGAACCGTCGCGTAAAGAACGCTGGGATCAGCGCAGATACGCTCTGTGGCCAGCCTCATGCTGGTAATGTCGTCCAGCGAATAGAGGTCAGCGCCAAGGTTATACCCGACAAACTTCGCGACCGTGGAGGCCCGTCTCTCGACCTCGATGAGTATGAACTTCCTGGCCTGGTAGATTATGGACAGACCGGCCAGGAACACTGCTGACAGGAGGACTATCAGAAGACCGACGATGGCCTTCCTTCTAATGCTTGAGAGGACCCACTTAACGGGATTAAACATTTACTACCCCCCACTCAAAGGGGAGGAGGTAAAACAATCAACCCACATGTCTGAGGACCTTGTCCACAACCTCCACCGCTTTAAAGGGTTTGGTGATGTACTCAACGGCACCGAGGGCCGTGGCCTTTTTCATATCCTCGCGGCTTTTGCGGGCCGTGAGCATGATGACCGGGATATCCGACGTTTCATCGCTCTCTTTCAACCGTTCGAGGACCTCGAAACCGTCCATCTTCGGCATCATGATATCCAGCAGAATCAGGTCAGGGTGCAGTTCGCGGGCTTTTTCCAAAGCCTCTTCTCCGTTAAAGGCGATCTGAACATTTAAACCCTTGGACAGAAAGAGAAACTGGAGCATCTGGGTCAGTGATGCTTTGTCTTCCACGACAAGAACCATCTTCCTTGGTGTATCCATCTATTGCCTCCGCACGATAAGGTCGTTTCATGTT
>QIEJ01000234.1 GCA_003228585.1 Pseudomonadota bacterium | reverse complement strand
GGATTTCCGAGGATCTTTTTCTGGAGATGGGCGAACTGCTCAACTCCACCCTTGATGAGGCGAGTATTCTCAGGACCTTCTGCAACAAGATCCTCTCCCTGTTTGATGCAGAGAGGGTGTCAATACTCGCAGTCGACCCGCAGGAGAAACATCTTTCCCTCACTGCATGGGCAGGCAGGTATCCCGATGATATCGAGGGAGTTAAGGTTCCACTGGGCGATGGTGTTGCGGGCTGGGTAGCCGCAACCGGTGACAGTCTTCTGGTCCCGGACGTGGAGCAGGACCCCCGCTTCTCCCAAAGCCTGCCTGGACGCTACCGAACCCGCTCCTTTATCAGCGTTCCTTTAAAGAGCCGGGGAAAACTCCTCGGCGTTCTCAATGTGACCGATACGACCCATAATGAGGGTTTTACCGAACAGAACCTTCGCACCTTGAAACCCCTCGCTCTGCAGGTAGGTATGGGGATGGAGAACCTCCGGCTAAGAAACATGATCGACTCTGGCCTCTCCACTTCGACTTCCCTCATCTTTGGCCTCGAGGAGGTTCAACCGGGCGCCACTGACATCGAAACCGACCTTATGCCGAGTCTGGTAAGAGGGCTGAAGACAGCTCTGGGACTCCATTCCCATCTGGTCCTCATCGGGGAGATGGGCACCAACAGGGCATGGGTGGGGAGAACCACCATGGATGGCCCCTCGGAGGTCGCTGTAATGGATTTCCGATCGGGCTTCGGCCTTTACCAGTCCATGGCAGTGCTCCCACTCCATCCTCCGATGCCGGAGAATAACAGATTGTCCGAGCTCGGTTTTCCCTGGGATCTCGTCCTTGAAGGAGAACTCCAGTTGTTGAGAAGCCTCCTGCCGCCGAAACACAACATGTTCGGCATGGCCCTGTCAGCAGTACCCGAGAAAGACCCTGAAACCATGGACCTGCTGAGGAATTCCCAGAACATTCTGATCCAGTTCTGCGGGCTCGTCATGGTTGGTATCTTTGACCGTTCGCAGATCCAGAAGCTGGATCACCTTAAAACTGAGCTGATATCAACAGTTTCTCACGAATTGAGGACACCTCTGACCTCTATCCAGGGCTTCTCGGAGCTGGTTTTGAGAGGTGAGGATGTAGCTGACCCTCAACGCCGCTATCTCAACATTATCCAGAACGAGAGTAAAAGACTCAATCGTCTGATAAATAACTTTCTGGACCTTGCCCGGCTGGAATCCGGGGAACTGAGCCTTGTCAAGGAGCCCACCGACCCGGTTCAGATCGTGGAGAGTGCGGTAAAGCTCCTGAAACCACAGGCGGAAGCCACTAAAGCCTCCGTGAGGCTTTTCTGTGAGGATAACCTTCCCTTCCTCATCACGGATCGGGACAGGTTGGAGCAGGTCGTGGTCAATCTCGTGGGTAATGCCATCAAATACGGAGGGGAAGGGGTTAAAATTGAGATCAAGGTCCAGGAACAAGAAGGACACACCTCCTTTGTGATCAGCGATGACGGGCCGGGTATTCGGTGGGAGGAAAAAGATCTGATCTTCAACCGATTTTACAGAGGAATTCTGGACAGAGAGGAGGACGAGGATGACGAGAACAAGGGTACCGGCCTTGGCCTGGCCCTGACCAGGGAGATCATTGAACAGCACGGGGGCAACATAACTATGGAGAGTTTACCCAACGAGAGAACATCGTTCCACTTCACCATTCCCACACAGGGTCTAGTAAGCCCTCAGCGAGGCATCACCGCCTGGAACCCTGGAGATGAGAACTTCAGCATCGAACTCGCCAACAGACTGGCGGAGGGCAAAACAGTGGGAGTGTTGACAATCCATGTCAACCTGAAACCCTCGGATCTCATTGTAGAGGCAGAGTATTCCGTGGAGGGATTGGAGGAAGTGGAGGACCTTATCACAACCACCCTTTGGAGCGGGGGGATGGGGGATGATTTTATCCAGAGCCGTCCCCAGGGGGAGTTTCTGATCCTCACATACAGCTCTCTTGTGGATGAATACGCGGCAAACCTTCTGAAGGCCTTCACCGACCGGCTTGGCGACCGCTATGATCTGGCCATCGGAGTCTCCATACCTGAGGGGGATGAGGAACCGGAAGCTGAGAGATTGATGACCCTCTCCCAGCAGGCGTGCCTGTATGTGGAAAAGACACAGAAAACTGGATATTTGAAGAATCGACGGGTGTAGTTTAACAATTAACCAGTATTCAGTATGAAAACGAGTACGCTGGGCGTGAGGGGAGGGCGGTCTCCCGGAAACGAAGTATCGAAGTATCGAGGCAATTGGAGCAAGCGGTTGTCATCGCGAGCTGCATGGTTGGCGAAGCGATCCCAGCAAGACGAGACTGTCGAAGTCGCTGCGCTCCATGGGATTGCTTCGTCCCGTTGATCCTCGCAATGACAAACGTTCTGAGAGTGGCGTAAAAGCTCTACTTCCGCCTTCCTTTGCTGTGAACATAGTCCCCGATGCGGCGCGCCCGCTCCAGTTCATCATGGGACATGGGCTTCGTGTCCAGGGTCATGAGGGCGTCAGTCATCTCGTGGGCGGTTTTCGGGCCGGTCATGCAAAGATCAACGTCAGGATCGGACAGGACAAACCGGTAGCAGTCCGCAGGCGCCATGGGCCGCTCATCGGAAGGCATCTTTTTCGCGTTGACAAGCTGCCCCCAGCAGGTAGCCGTAAAGACCATAATCCCCGGCCTGTTTGCTTCGGGGAGATTCGGGAAGATGTCCCGCTCGGCGCCCCGATGGGCCGCGTTGTACCGGATCATGTAGATATCTACGGGCAGATCATCCCGTTGAACCATTTCCCCGACCAGTGAGCGATTGTGGCTGGACATGGCAATGAACCGGACTTTCCCCTGCTCTCTGGCCCTCAGGGCGGCACTCATAACCCGGTCCGGCGGCATCTTGTTATGTGCTCCGAGGATCAGGATGTCGGCATGGTCGATCCCAAGAGACCTTAAGCCCTTGTTGAGGAAAAGGGTCATCAGGGGCCCGGTGCGGTCGAAGGACTGAAGGGCAATGACCATTTTCCCCCGCTCCGATTTCACCAGATTCCTGAGGGCATTTTTCATGTTGGAGCGCCGCCTCGCCCCCCAGTAGAACAGATTGACACCATAACCATGGTAGGCCCGCTCAATGGAATAAGCCGGCACACCGTAGGAACATCCAACTCCCAGCCTGCTCACCTTGAGCCCCGTACGGCCCAGCGTGGTGTGTTCCTTAAAATCCATCTTCATCTCCAGTTGGTGGTTTCAAGTTCAAGGTTCCAGATTCAATTTCTATCAACTCTTTTGATCATCTCCCTCAACCAGTAATGCAGAGGCGCCATTTCTTCGAAGACCTCGAAACAGTGATCCACAATTCTCTCTGAATACACCTCTTCCGGGATGGGTGTCTGCATCCAGGCGGTCAACCCATTATAAAGCAGAAACTGGGCGAACTGGTGATCCTTGTCGAAACCCCGGGGGACCTTCTTATAGTGAAGCTCGCCGATGTTGTACCGCTCAGACACCTTCATGGCAGCTGTGACCAGGGCCTGGCCGTGTCCGGGGTGGACGACTGAGTTGCGGTACTCTTCCAGCAGCGGTTTGGAGAAGATGTGGATCCCGACGCCCAGCAGCAGGTTTGGAGGCTCCAGGTGAAAATAGAAACCGGGACACTCCACCCTGGGCCCCTCCCCTTCCCACATGAAGATCCCCAGATGGGTCTTGTACGGTGTCTTGTCCCTGGAGAATCTGGTGTCCCGGTAGATCCTGAATATGGATCCGTTGACCCGGGGTTCGGCGATGACACCCGGCGCGATCTCCATAAGCCTTGCCCCCATGGCGTCGACAAATCCCCTGGCCGTGATCCTTGAACCACCCTCTGTCGTTGTTCCTCGCCAGGTCTTTCAGAAACTTGACGGTCTCTTTGGAAAAACCGGAAAATTCAGCCATGGCGATACCTCAAAGATTTAACCACAGAGTGCACAGAGGTCACAGAGGTTTATATTATAAAAACCAGATTCCCTCCGTGTTCTCCGTGTCCTCTGTGGTTCAAGGTTTTATCTTACATTCGACCTCACCAGGTCCAGTTCCACGAAGACCGGCTCCTCCACACAGTTCGGGTAGAGGCTGGCCGCGAATTCGGCCATGTGCGGGGTGGACCGGTGGGTTTCTTCCGCATCCTCGTTCTCAAAGGTCATCATGTGGAAGAAGGAAACATC
>QIEJ01000255.1 GCA_003228585.1 Pseudomonadota bacterium | reverse complement strand
CTTGGTATTCGACTGATGGTACTTTTACCATATGGCAGCTTCACATTTTATCAGAAGGGGCAGGATGACGAGGGGAAAAAGTGTGGCCGCTATTCTGCTAGCCTTGTCGCTGGGATATTATGGATGTTCAGGGACCCTTCCCGGAACCTATAAGGCTGAGCAAAATCCCGAAGGAAACCCGAAAGGGCGGATCTATGCCATTGCAGCCGATGGAGATACAGTGATAGTGGCGAGCGCGGAAGGGTTTTTCCTGAAAAAATCAGGCCAGTCATGGTCCAGCGTTTCAGTTCCGGGGTTAAAGCGAATGTCTACAGTAACCTCCCTGGCCCTTGACGGTGACGAGATGTTCATCGGCACCCGGGGGGATGGACTTTATGCTTTCAACGGTCAGACCTGGGAGGTGCGCAATGCTCGTTACGGCGGCCTCCCGGATGACTATGTTAATTGCCTTGCTATCGATGGGGAGAACGATGGACTTCCCGGCCAAAATGTCTGGGTGGGAACTGACAAAGGGCTGGCTGTGAGGCGTGACGGAAAGTGGGAGATCTACAATCCGGGGGGGAAATGGCTGACGGAACTGGCCGGGAAAAGTCCGGATGAGTCAGACGGCTTTCACGTATCATCAGGATTCAGAGTTGGAACGCCTGGTGACGACAAGCGCAGCTTCTACCCGCCTGTCACGGCTATTTCAGTTGGCAAAAAGAGAGTTGCTCCGGTCCATGCTGGCCATTATTGATGAGGGTGTGTTTGCCACGATGGTGTTCGTTGAGCCACTCGAGATAGTAAGCCTCCTGGTGGACCCGAATGCTATCTGGTGCGGTACGGACAAAGGCTTTCTTTGGGGTGGGCTGGCCGGCCGGTCGAAGGGGAGGCCGTATCCTGCCTGGCATGGTAGTGTCCAGAAGCGGTCGACTATCTTCGGTTCAAAGGACTCGAGGGCATTCGAATATGTTTTCTACAGGGTTGGGATGAACACGGCCAGGGTTGTTGACCTTGTCAAGGACGATGATGACGGGCTGTGGGTTGGGTATAATAGCGGCAAGCCTGCCCGTATACAGAAAAAAGGGGACCAGCTTGTGGATGGAGATGGAATAGTTGGATCTACACCTGTCTCCGGTGTCAGGCGCTACGTCAGCATCGAAGAATTTATCGCAAAGAAGAAAAACGCGAAATATGAAAAATACACTGGCTCCTATGGAATAAAGGGAAGCCCTACAGCCCTGACCCTTGCCGGCAATGGTACGGACGTCTGGGTTGGGACAGAGGCTAATCTGCAGCTTCTCAGAAAATAGGACAGGGAGTTAGTCATCCCTGACCGGTGAACTTCTGGTGGCAGGCGCTGTTTATTCGCTGGGAACGGGAGTGGTGGAGATCCTGTCAGAGGAAGGGTAGTTGCGGGAGTAATTCTGTTGAAAAAGAACATCTATCAGTTTGTTCAACATCTGGCGGCAGCAACATTTATCGGACTATCCGTATACGGAATCATTATCTATATGGGTGGAAAGATAAATGAGCAGCTTCCCGCCGCCACCTCGCTTTTGCTGGGCCTCGGTGCGGTTACATGCATAGTCATCATAGTCGTTATGGGCGGCGTAATTGACCGCATGATGGAGCAGGAGGAGAAGGGCGATAACCGTTAGCGTGGTAAAGTGCAGCCTCCCTGGGTACATCCATGTCTGATCTGACGAGGCTTTTTAACCGGGATCACCCATTCATAAGCGAGCCGGATGAGTGGATCATCGTCGGGCACGGAATGAAAAGTGACCTGAATGACCGCATCCCAATGGAGGGCAGGTCAAGAATAAGCCATCGCGACGGCAAGATCGTAAACGAGGGAACCATGTCTGTCGTGTCAGCGTCCGATCCTGTTACCTTTGAATCCCGCTACGAACTCACGCCGACAGAGACACCATCTGTTCTTGCCTTTTATCAGAAAAACGAAGCGGTGCGAGACCTTGAGGGCGAGGTGGTTGCTTTTTACGATCGGTTAATCAGTGTATATCGCTCAGGTGACGGTTCTTTGACAGGATCTGAGGTTTTTATAAAAATGAGCGAGAATCGATACACTGTCACCGGCAGCCTGACCAGAAACGGCAAGATTCTGAATCTCTGGAAGCTGGACATGGTACGGCAGTCTGAGGGAACAAGCATGTTGGAGGATGAGGAGAAAAATGAGAAGGAGGCGTAAATGGGGCATGAAGGTTAAGTGGTTTACGGAGGGTATCGTGGTGACAAACAGGAAAGCAGCAGTTCTGATTCTTGTATTACTGGCGTTTCTGGCAGCTGCCGGGCCCGCCGCCGTGTCGGCCGGGCCTGTTGAAGATGCAGCCGGGCTCCAGGAGACAGGGGACCATGGGGGAGCCTACAAACTGCTGAAGAAGGCGAAGTCGGATCTGGACGCCAGGCTCAAGCAGAACACATCCCGGATGAAAGCCCAGATAACGGCTCTTGGAAAAGTCAACAGCCAGGAGGAGATAGAAAAAATCAAGGCCAGGAACGATGATCTCCTGGTTGAGAGAAAAACGATCAGGACGGATCTGGCCAAGGTAAGCAGTGCCCTGGATGAGATCAGCGCGTCCATGGAGTATCTTCCCTATAAAGAAAGGGACACCGTGGAAGCCTACGAGGAGTTCCTGGCCAAATATCCGGACAATCCCTTTGGTTCGGAGGCAGAGGCGCGCCTGTTTGAACTCCAGTTCGAGCCCTACAAAAAAGAAGGAACCATCGAGGGCTACGAGGAATTCCTGGCAAGGTATCCTGTCAATCCCCATATTCCGGAAGCTCGGAAGATGCTGGCGGCAGCGATCTTTGCCTCGTACAAGGAGAAAGGAACAGCTCAGGCCATGGAGGAATACCTGAGCGAATATCCGGACGGCCCACATTCGGCTGAGGCCGAGGTACTTCTGATCGGATTTCAGTACGAACCCTACAGGGAACAGGACACGGCTGAGGGCTACGAGGAATTTCTCGAGTTGTATCCGGACAACCCCAATGCGGCTGAAGCCCGGACACGTATGGAGGAACTTCAGTATGCCCCTTTCAGGGAGATGGATAATATCGAGGGATATAATGAGTTCCTGGGAAAATACCCAGATAGCCCCTTTGCCCGGGAAGCCAGCGCCAGACTCGCAGACCTCCAGTATATCCCCTACAAGGAACAGGACACCGCTGAGGGTTACGAGGAGTTTTTAGGTCTCTATCCTGAGAGTGCCCGCGCTGACGAAGCAACAAAGAGAATGCACGAACTGCAGTATGCGCCTTATAAGGAGCTGAACACCATCGAGGGATACGAGGACTTTATCGCAACCTATCCGGAAAATATCCACGTTGAAGACTCAGGTTATCTCATCGAGGATATCGAATACGCTCCCTTTGAAAAGGATGGGTCAGTTGAGGCTCTTGAGGAGTTCATTGAGAACTATCCAACTAATCGTCACGTTCGGGATGCGCGAAAAGCCCTGGAGGGCATGAAAAAACAGGCCGAAGCCGAAACTGTTGAGCAGGGAGAGGAGGCTGAACCCGGGGGCGAAACCTCTGGAGCGGAGGAGTAGACGTCTTTGGATGAGGGCCGGTTGGATTTATCGGGTGAAAAGAAGGTTGCAGAGACTCTCAGGTCGGCCGGTTATGAACCGGCCGTCAGCCGTTTTTCGCGGGGCACCGAGACGGCGGAAGCCTCAGCCCGGGAGATCGGTGTGCACGTGTCAAGGATTATCAAATCCATGGTTGTGTCAGCAGACGGAAAACCTGTTCTGGTGCTGCTTCCCGGGGACAGACGAGCTGATCTGAAAGCTATTTCGAGATTTGTTGGCGCTCGAAAGGTCCGATTAGCCGATCCGGAACAGGTGACCAAATGGACAGGATTTCCTGTCGGTGCTGTGCCTCCGGTGGGACATGTGAGGCCCCTTCGGGTTCTTCTGGATGAAGACATCCATGTGGAGGGCGACATCTATCCCGCTGCCGGAGAGAAGAACAACGCCTTTAAAACGACTTTCCAGGATCTTCTGGAAATGACCGGCGGAACGGTGTGCCGGATTTCCAGAGAGGGCTGACAGGTTCAAAATTCAATGACCCTTTAACCTGACTACAATACCGGTTCCAGGACATCTGCGAGTTCCATGATGATCCTGGCCGTCAGGCCCCATACGGGAAAGGTTCTCAGCAGGTAGACAGGTTCCGGGAGATCGAAGGATCTCTCCGCCCCATGTCGGGTTTCGAGAAGGGATTTCAAAGAGATAGAGTGGAAGCTCTCCACCTCAAACGGGTCAGGGGAAAAGGAGTAGGGAAAAGAGATTTCACCGACAAAAGGGCTGACGAGTATACCTGAAACAACAGTATGCCGGTCGCTCAACCTGCCCAGAATGGTGATCTCTGAAGGGATAATGCCAAGCTCCTCTTCAGCTTCTCTCAGTGCAGTCTGCAGGAGATCCTGGTTGTCCCGGGGTTCCACCATGCCCCCGGGAAATCCGATCTGTCCTCTATGAACTCCGATATTTTCCGATCGTTTGATGAGGACAATGCCCAGTTCGCCGTTGTACTCAAACAGTGGCGCCACAACAGCCGCCCTTGTGTGAGTACCGGCGGGAAGGTCCTGAGGCAGGAGTTCATGGGTGGTGAGCAATTCTTGAACCTGATCGAGCATGACCTCATACTAGTGCCATTAACAGGCAAGGTCACGTAATATTATCCTCAACGCTGCCGTTGTCGTTAATGCGTGGT
>QIEJ01000108.1 GCA_003228585.1 Pseudomonadota bacterium | reverse complement strand
ACTCCTTAACCCCCCGAAACGTCAGCCGATGAATCGCGCATGGTCCATGCTCGGCGATGGCCCGGCGGTGTTGCTTTGTCCCGTAACCCTTGTGCCGGTCGAAACCATACTGCGGGTAGCGGGCATGGTGCTCTTCCATGAGCCTGTCCCTCTGGACTTTTGCCAGTATGGATGCGGCGCCGATGGACTGGGATCGGCTGTCCCCTTTTCTAACGGCCTTCGAATGGGAGTCAACGAAAGGCGTGTGTGATCCGTCCACAAGGATCATCTCGGGTGTGTGGGAGAGATTTTTCACTGCCTCTACCATTGCTTTGAGGGTTGCCCGAAGGATGTTGATCTCGTCGATCACAACATGATTCATACGGGATACGTGCCAGTCCACCGCCACGGAGAGGGCTTCCCTGCGCGCGGGTGAAAACATCTTGCTGTCCAGAAGGGGGGGGAGGGAGGATTCCACCGGAAGGATCACCGCCGCCGCGAAAACGGGCCCGGCAAGGGGCCCGCGACCAGCCTCATCCACACCAGCAACGAGGCTATATCCTTCCTCACGAAAAACGTCATCCAGTTGTGGAGAGTTAATTGCCATTAATCCAGTCTAAACTGTTCTTTTTGAAAATTCCAACTGGATACAGGTGAGGAATTTAAAATTGGTCTTTTTCTTTGATACGAGCTTTCCTGCCCTTAAGTGCTCTCAGATAATAGAGTTTGCTCTTGCGGACTTTTCCCAGGCGCGTCACCTCGATCTTCTCCAGCCTGGGAGAGTGCAGGGGAAATACCCTTTCAATCCCAATGCCTGAAGAAACCTTGCGAACTGTGATCGTGGAGCGAAGCGCGGCCCGCTTTCTGACGATGACGACACCTTCGAAAATCTGGATTCTTTCCTTTTCACCCTCGATGATGCGGTAGTGAACCTTCACGTTGGCGCCGATGGGGGTTTCGGGGATGTCTCTTTTCATGTGTTCTTTTTCGTACATTTCCAATACATTCATTATTCTTTCTCCCTGGGAAATCTTGTGCGGCTACAATAAGGGCTCATCTGCTGCCAGTAAAATGTCGTACACCATATTCTTCCTCCCCCTTGGGGGGGGAAGTATCCAACACATATAAAAACAAAAAAATCAGCGAAAATGAACAATGAATTATAGCTAAAAATATCTATATGACAAGCCGTTATTTGATTTTTCCGATCTAATCCTTTTCTCTTTTCGTCAACTTCTTCTTCAGCGTTTGGAGGAACTGCCGGTCCTGCTCATCCAGTTGGGCATTTTCCAACAGGTCAGGTCTCTTCTGGAAGGTCCGTTCCAGGGACTGTTCCCGTCGCCAGCGTTCAATGCGCCCGTGGTCTCCGGACAACAGGATCCTGGGAACTTTTAAACCCTGATATTCGGCCGGCCTGGTGTATTGGGGGTATTCCAGCAGCCCTCCAGAAAAGGACTCGTCTAACGGTGAGGCCTGGGCGCCCAGAACCCCGGGAAGAAGCCTGGATACCGCGTCAATAATTATCAGTGCCGCGTACTCCCCACCGGACAATACAAAATCTCCCGCGGAAATCTCCCGGATGGGCAATCCCTCTTTGACCCTCTCGTCAATCCCCTCGTAACGTCCACAAACCAGAACCAGTTCAGGACATCGGGAGAATTCCCATGCCATGGCCTGATTGAACGTCTCACCCTGTGGAGTGAGCAGGATGATGGGAGCGTCGTCTGAGATTTCCAGGGAATGAACCGCACGAAGGATCGGCTCAGGTTTCATAACCATTCCCGGTCCACCGCCGTAGGGATAGTCATCTACCATCCGATGTTTGTCCGTGGTAAAATCCCTGATATCCACAAGGTTCAGGCCGATGGTTCCTCTTTCAAATGCTTTTCCCAGAATGCTTTCACTCAAAGGCCCGGAGAGGATATCCGGGAAGATTGTCAGAACGTGGTATTTCATTTTCTGTTAATTTCCAGCAACCCGGGCAGATCGGCCAGAGTGATTCGGTTTTCCTCCAGGATTACTTCACCCACTGCATCCGGCGAAAACGGAATCATGATCTCCTCGCCATCCGGCGCCACGACGACGAGAACAGGTGTGCCGCCGGTTTCCAGGATCCATTCTGTACTTCCGATTTCATCGCCGTTGTGGTCGACAACGTCCAGCCCGACAAGATCGTGAAGAAAAAATTCCCCCGACTCAAGGGGGGGCAGCTCATCCTTCGGTAGACATATGGTCCTTCCTCTGAGGGCATTTGCCGCGTCGATAGTATCGATGCCTGCCAGTTTGAGAAGCCCTATGCCCTTATGCATTCTTATTCCCTCAACGGTGGCAGGTTCACCAGGTTCGTCTCCAATATAGATTCTGGTTGATTTCAAGAGGGTGGCCGGATGGTCGGTTTCCAATCGCAGGCGGACCTCACCATGGCGGCCATGGGGTCGTAAAACAGTTGCTATGATGATGAGTTCCTGAGTCATGAACAGTCAGCGCCGGGAAACCGGCAGTTGCGGAGGATCACCTGCGGGTAGGTCAGCTGTTCCGGGAGGCCTTTTGTTCCTCATCGAACTTCTTCATTACACCGATCTTTGACAGAAGGCTTCTGACCGTATCGGAGGGTTTTGCGCCCGTCCTCATCCACTCGAGAGCCTTGTCCTCCTTGATGCTGATCTCGGCGGGATCTTTTTTGGGATCGTAGGTTCCAATGATCTCAATAAAGCGCCCATCTCTGGGGAATCTGGAATCCGCAACGACAACCCTGTAAAAGGGCTGTTTTTTCTTACCCATCCTTCTCAATCTTATGGTGACGCTCAATTCTAACCTCCTGATTTAAAACATATTCCACATTTCAAATTCCAGATTATAAAGACATAGTAAGATCTCAAAAATCCGGATACTCAGCCGAATCACGTTTAATACCCTTTTCATCCATGTTCGTCAATGTCTGTTTGTGTCCTTTGCGGGTCTTTGACAGCATCTTTTCCTGATTTTGGAATCTGGAATCTGGAATCTGGAATGATGAAAAAACTCACATCGGAAAAGGCATCTTCCCCATGGGTCCTTTTCCCTTCCCCATCATCTTCATCATTTTCTTTGCATCGGTGAAACGCTTCAGAAGGCGGTTCACGTCGGTTACAGTTGTTCCCGATCCAGCCGAGATCCTTTTCCGCCGGCTTCCGTTAATGATCTTCGGATTTCTGCGCTCCCTGGGAGTCATGCTGTCTATAATGGCTGTTATCCGGACCAACTCCCCCTCATCCACCTCACCGGCGAAGGCCTTCCTCATCTTTCCCGGGATGGGAAGCATGGAAAACAAGTCTTGAAGAGAGCCCATGCTCTGGAGTTTGGAAAGCTGATCCCGGAAATCTTCAAGGTCAAACTCACCTCGCGCCTGTTTACGGGCTATCCGCTGTGTTTCCTTATCTTCCATGGCCTTCTCGGCCCGGTCAATGAGAGTAAGCACGTCCCCCATGCCAAGGATACGCGAAGCCATCCTTTCCGGATGAAAGGGCTCCAGGCCGTCTACTGATTCACCTGTTCCGGCGTACTTGATGGGGACCCCTGTTACGCTGCGCATGGACAGGGCTGCCCCGCCTCGAGCGTCTCCGTCCAGCTTAGTCAGGATAATGCCGGTCAGGTTAAGGCGGGAATGGAAAGCCTCTGCGACACGAACCGCGTCCTGCCCGGTCATGGCATCAGCAACCAGAAGGGTCTCATGGGGATGAACTACCGCTGACAGGGCCAGGGCTTCCTCCATGAGATCTTCATCCACGTGAAGTCTGCCCGCCGTGTCCACGATCAAGGTATCCGCCCCGCTTCTGCCGGCCTCGATGGCTGCTTTGCGGAAGACATCCACAGGTCTGGTTCCTGCCTCCGGCGAGTAAGCGGGAACATCTATCTTCTGGGCGGTGTCCACCAGCTGCTGGATCGCTGCCGGCCGGCTCATGTCTGCCGGGATAAGATATGGCCTGTTCCCCTCAGTCTTCAGATGGAGGGCCAACTTTGCTGCGGTAGTGGTTTTTCCCGACCCCTGGAGACCCACCAGCATAATTCTCGTGGGGGGTACAGGAGCCCGGTCAAGAGAAGCCCGTGACCCACCGAACACGGCAGTCATCTGTTCATTGACGATCTTAATGACCTGCTGAGCAGGGGTCAGGCTCTCGAGGACTTCCTTGCCCACCGCCCTTTCCCGGATTTTGACGATAAATTCCTTGACAACCTTGAAGTTGGCATCGGCTTCCAACAGAGCCAGCTTGACCTCCCTCAAAGTGGCGTCAATGTCCTTTTCGGTCAACAGGGCGCTGTTTTTCAGCTTTTTAAAAATGCTGTCGAGTTTGTCAGCAAGGTCCTGAAACATTATCGCACCGCTCTATGAGGTTTTCCGACACGCTGCCGGGATTTCCAGTTATGTGGCCAATGGGAGGTTGTCAAAAACCGTTAATTATGGGAAGGTACGATGTTTGTCAAGGCATAAGGCCTTTCAACGATTAAAGCAGATTTATTTTCCATGCGATATCGTGAGGTAAGATCCCTTGGAAGTACTATTTCTGATTATTATCAGTACGGTTTTCGTCAACAATTTCGTCCTGGCGCGTTTTCTCGGGCTTTGTCCCTTCATGGGTGTTTCCCAGAAGATCGAAACAGCTATAGGAATGGGGATGGCTGTCGTCTTTGTCATGACGGTTGCTTCAACAGTCACGTGGAATATCCAGAATTTTCTTCTGGTCCCGTTTGAAATTGAATACCTGCAGACGATCATGTTCATCCTTGTTATTGCCTCCCTGGTTCAGTTCGTGGAGATGTTCATCCGGAAGATCAGCCCACCGCTCTATCAGTCACTGGGAATTTTCCTCCCCCTTATCACCACCAATTGCGCTGTTCTCGGAGTGGCACTCCTGACGGTTCAGAAGGATCTTGGTTTTTTCTCAACAATAACTTTCGCTTTCGGGTCGTCACTCGGGTTTACGCTGGCTCTCGTTCTCATGGCCGGCATCAGGGAGCGGGAGGTCCTGACCGATGTTCCCAAACCCTTCCGGGGGACGGCATCCGCATTTATAACCGCCGGGATCCTCTCGCTTGCCTTCATGGGTTTTTCCGGAATGGTGAAATAGACAAAGATGATTACCGCTGTCATAAGTCTTACAGGATTGGGTTTCGTGGCCGCGTTAGGGCTGGGCATTGCCTCCAGGAAGTTTCACGTTGAAGTTGACCCCAGGCTTCTGACCATCGAGGGCATCTTGCCAGGCCTCAACTGCGGGGCCTGCGGTTATCCGGGGTGCGGCGGGTTCGCCGAGGGTCTGCTTGCCGAAGAGGTTGAGGTGACCGGTTGCGCGCCGGGCGGTGAGGAGGTAGTAAACCAGCTTGCCGAGTACCTGGGTCTCGAGGCGGCCGGGGTCGTCCGCAAGGTAGCGGTACTCAAATGCGGCGGCGGCACAGGAAAAGCGGCCATAGAGGCAAACTACGAAGGTGTTGAGGATTGCCGGGCCGCCATGCTCCTTGGAGGGGGTGGAAAGGCCTGCCGCTACTCATGCGTTGGGTTTTCAACTTGCGAAAAGGTGTGTCCCTTTGATGCGATCGTCATGAGCGATGACGCTTTGCCTATAATCGATCCTGATAAGTGCACGGCCTGTAACAAGTGTGTGGTGGCTTGTCCGAGAGATGTTCTGACTTTGGAACCGGTGGAACACCAGGTCATCATTCGATGTAGCTCGCCTGACTCCGGCGCCAGAGTGAAAAAGGTCTGCAGTGTCGGCTGTACAGGCTGCGGGATCTGCGAGAAAGTATGTCCTGTCGATGCCGCTACCCTTGACGGCAAACTCGCTTCCATTGCACCGGACCGGTGTGTCGAGTGCGGCATCTGCGCGGCCAGGTGTCCCACAGGCGCCATCACCGATGATCTTTTGCCGCGTACGACCATCGTCATCTCCGATGTTTGTAACGGTTGTACGGTCTGCGCCAAAATTTGCCCATTCGACGCCATCACCGGCGACACCAAGGAACAGCATGTTGCTGACCCCAACCGCTGTACAGGATGCGGTCTGTGCGTGTCTCGCTGCCCGGTCGACGCCATCAGCCTGTCCGGGCCGGAGGCTGTTTCCACCGGCGGATAATCACCTGTGATTTCAGACCACCTGTTTTTCGGACCTTTGATTTTACGTTAAGTAAGAGGGCAACCTAAATGGATTTGGTTTTTTTCGCCGGATCGCTTTTCTTCCTCTTTATATCTACTCTGCACTATCTGCTCTATCTCGTTTATCAGAACCCGGTGGTACCCCATGTGGCCCGGTTCTCACTGTATCTCACTCTTGCGGCCCAGACAGGTTTTTTCGCAGCACGTTTCGCCCAGGGCGGTATCCCCTTCGGCACCAACATGTACGAATCGCTGGTCTTCTTCTCCTGGTGCATCATCATCGCCTACCTACTGGTCACAGTTAAATACCAGGTGCCCGCTGTGGGTGCTTTTGTCATACCCATTTCATTCATCCTTGTGGCGGCTGCGGCATTTCTTCCCGATAAGGGAATAGGGGAAATCCCTCCTGCCCTCAAAAGTTACTGGCTGCCCATCCATGTCACTCTGAGTTTCATGGGCGATGCCCTTTTTGCCATGGCCTTCGCTTCGGGCGTCATGTACCTGATCCAGGAGAAACAGCTCAAAAGCAAGAAACCGGGCGCTCTGTACTATCGTCTGCCGAACCTTGATGTCCTGGATATGATCAACTACCGGGCGCTGACCGCAGGTTTTCCCCTGCTCACCCTGGGGATCATCACCGGTTCCATCTGGGCTCAGTATGCATGGGGCTCCTATTGGAGCTGGGACCCCAAGGAAACATGGTCTCTTATCACCTGGATGATCTTTGCAGCTCTTCTTCACACCCGCCTGACTGTGGGCTGGCGAGGACGCAGGGCGGCGATTCTCTCCATAATCGGTTTCCTTGCGGTACTTTTCACCTTTCTCGGAGTCAACCTGCTCTTGAACTCATATAATTAAATTAGTGGTATGGACATTCTGATAGTAGGACTTAGCCATAAAACGGCACCCGTTGAAGTCAGGGAAAAGATCTCCTTTCCGAGGGATACACTTGACGACGGTCTGAAGGCACTTGCCGAATACCCGAACATCTCGGAGGCTCTGATCGTATCCACCTGCAACAGGGTGGAGATCTACAGCTCTGCGCCCAAAAAAAACATCGATAAAGCCAGGGATAATATCGCTGATTTTCTCGCACGATATCACGACATTCCCAGGGAGCAGCTCGATCCACACCTTTACGTCCTGTCTGGTGAGGAAGCTGTTAAACATATCTTCCGGGTGTCATCCAGTCTTGATTCAATGGTGGTTGGTGAACCGCAGATCCTCGGGCAGGTCAAGGATGCATACACCTGTGCCG
>QIEJ01000003.1 GCA_003228585.1 Pseudomonadota bacterium | reverse complement strand
GTCTCACAATACCATCGGGTGTCCTGATCTGGGGTCCGTTGGGGGTTGGTATTACCATGCTGGCCGAGGCGGCAGCTAACGATGCCGGTGTTTCCTACGTCTATATCTCAGGCCAGGAGATGCTCGGTAGGCCCGAGGAGCTTGAACAGGCCTTTCATGATGCCAGACACGAGGCCCCCTGTGTGCTGTACATATCGGACACGGAGTGGCTGGCGCCAAGGGCCGGTTCGGATTACCAGTGGGGTGAGGGCAACTTCAGGGGCAAGCCGCCCACCTTCGCCGACAAGGAGCTGACGGAGGTTTTTATTCGTCAGATCGACGGCATAGAGGACAGGGAAGACATCATGCTGGTGGGGTCCGCTTTCAGGGTGGATGTCGTGGATCAGGCCATCATCAAGGAGAAAAGGCGTTTCAACCGGAAGATTTTCGTGCCCCCGCCTTCAGCAGAGGATCGTGAGGGGATGCTGAGGATCTACGTTGACAGGATTCCCACCCTGAATGGGCCCATAGCTCTGGGTGAGCTTGCGCGATTAACCGAAGGGTTTGTGGGTTGGGATATCGAGAACCTCTGCAAGAGGGCTGTGCTCAATGCTGTGGAGCGTGATTCCGGCAGCGTTGAGATGGCTGATTTTGTTTCCGCTGTGGATCAGGTGGAACCATGGCTTTCCCCCGACATGACAGAGAAATATCTGGAAATTTATCGTGATGACTGCCCCCACCACTACTCTTTCTGACTCTGACCTGGAAACTATTGAAAGGTTTCATGGCCACATCTGTTCCATGGTCCTTCTGGGAGCCAGGATGGCCAGGGTCGCCGGAGGCCGTCTGATAACATGGAATGAGGATCAGTCCCGGCTTTTCGCGTTTTTCAGGGGTTACGGCTGTGCTGTGGATGGGGTGCAGATCATGTCCGGCTGCACATGGGGAAATGGAAACCTGGTCCTGCTCCGCGGCAGGGAATTTTCCCTTGTCCTTACCGCGGAAGGCTCCCCAAGAGCGATTAAAGCTGTCCCCTTACCGGATATCCTGTCCGACGTGTGTGCCGCCCGTGGGAGAATTCTGAATACGGCTCTTGGCGACCTGATCCTGAGAGGACCTGGTGAGGAGTTGTTTACCCTTGAGGAGATCACGGACCTTGGGGAGCTTTCCCGGTTTCCGGCGTGATGATTCAGTGCGTTAGGGCGAGGGGGCGAACGTCAGATGCGGAGACACGGAGAGGGGGAGAAAACACGCTGTCATCGCGAGCTGTATGGTGGGCGAAGCGATCTCATCAAGACGGGACTGCTACGGTCGCTGTGCTCCATGAGATTGCCGCGTCCCTTTCGATCCCGCCAACGGCGGGACTCAGGGTCCTCGCAATGACTGCGCTCTCTTTTGGATTTTGGATGTTGGATTTTGGATTCGAACCTTGAACCCTTAACCGTGGAATCTGAAATTTGGAATTTGGAATATTCGTAGAGATAACCCGGTTGTTCATCCGCGAGCTGTGGCAGTTGGTGCCGGCCTTTCTCATCGGCGTGGGGGTGGCGGCTTTTATTAAGACTTTCCAGTGGGACCTGAAACTGAGGGCCTACATGAGAGAGTCCGGGAGGACGAGCATAGCGCTGGCCGTTTTCCTGGGGGTGTTCAGCCCGCTGTGCGCCTGTGGGGTTCTGCCCATCGTGCTTCCCATGGCGGTTGCGGGTGTTCCACTTCCTCCGCTTCTGGCGCTTCTGGCAACGTCGCCTCTTATGAGTCCGGACGCTTTTGCTATCACCTGGGCCGGTCTGGGGCCATCCATGGCCTGGGCCAAGCTGACAAGCGCTGTCGGGATGGGTTTGCTGGTGGGATCCGTAACTTATTTCCTTGAAAAACGTAATATTTTCACCAGAGACATCATCAGGATCAGGCCGGTGGAAAGAGGAGAGGGAGATCCGGCGTCGGCAATCGACATCGCCTGTGCCAACGAGATTTTCATCCCGACCATGGCCATCAGGGAGCGGGACAGCAAGTGGTTGTTTTTCCTTGACCGGGCACGGGACACATCCCTTTTCATCGGTAAATTTCTGGTCCTTGCTGTCGCCATCCAGGTAGTCATGGAGATGTTTCTTCCCATAGAGGCCGTCATCAGGTTAGCGGGCAGACCGGATTTTTCATCATTGATTGCTTCAGCATTCCTGGGAGTGCCACTCCCGGCTCACCAGGTGCCGGTAGTGCCCATACTCAGTGGCCTCATGGACCTGGGGATGGACAGAGGAGCGGCAGTGACCTTCCTGGTGGCGGGTCCTGTGACCAGTATCCCGGCCCTGGTGGTTCTATGGAAGGTCTTTCGCCGGCGGGTGTTCACGGTTTATCTTACCCTCTGCCTGGCAGGCGCTGTTGCCGCCGGGGCCATTTACAGGGCTGTCACCTGAACGGTGGTTTTCTGACAGCAGGGGGAGATGGAGACGGATTTCTGCCATTCCAGGAGCCTGTCGGAGAACCTCACCAGGCTCATGGAACAGAAGGTCCCGGCGATAAAAAGGTTCATATTGTGAATGGTATTTTGACCGTGAAATAGATATATGATAGATTTGCAGATTGAAATATTAACAGGTTTCAAGCCACTATTAAGGAGGAAGCCAATGATGCGGGGGATAGGATCGGTGTTAAGCACGGCGGCTGTCGTCGCCATCCTCCTGCTCCTTCCGGTTGCTGCTCCGGCTCTGAACTTTACCGACATTACCGACGCGGCCGGGGTAGGGGATCGGGGACACGGAAAGGGTGTAGCGTTCGCCGACATTGATAACGACGGCGATTACGATCTGTACGTTTCCAACAAAGGGGGAGAGAACGTTCTCTACCGTAATGAAGGCGGAGGATCATTTGTGGTCGTCCCTCAGTCGGCCGGGAACAGGATTGCCGACTCAGGATTTTCCATGGGATCCTGTTTTGCCGATATCGACAATGACGGTGACCAGGACCTGTATATTGTCAAGGGTGGGCGCTACGAGATCGAGGCAAACCGTCTCCTTCTCAATGAGAATGGACGCTTTGTGGATGTGACCGACAGGGCAGGTGTCGGATCCAAGGCGTTCACCTATTCAGCAGCCTTTGCTGACGTTGACAACGATGGCTATCTCGATCTTTACCTGGCCAACTACGGTGTTGGAGCTGCAAACATCCTCTATCGAAATAACGGGGACGGGACATTTACGGATGTCACCTCTCAGGCCGGTGTCGGAGACCGCAGCTGGAGTTGGAGCGCCGTCTTCAGTGATGTCAACGGGGACGGCTATCAGGACCTTTATGTCGTCAATGGGCGCTATCCAGCCGGCGAGCAGAACCATCTGTATGTGAACAACGGTGATGGTACTTTTCGGGATGCCTCCGTGGAATCGGGTACGAACGACGGGAACTGGAGTCTCGGGGCCGCTTTTGCCGACGTGGACAACGACAGAGACTTTGATCTGTTCGTGTCCAACTACGTCGGTCCAAATAAACTCTACCTCAACGACGGTACTGGTGTGTTCACCGATGCTTCCGAAGAATCCGGTCTGGCTGACGAAGGGTGGGGCAAGGGACCATCCTTCGGAGATGTTGATAACGACGGTGATCTTGACCTCTATGAGGGGGATTGTAAACTTGCCAACAAGCTCTATCTCAACGACGGCACCGGGGTATTCACCGATGTCGCGGATAGTATCCCCGTCCTGAAAAACGAGACAGTGAGGACGAAGGGCACGGCCTTTGCCGACATCGACAACGATGGCGATCTGGATCTTTACGTCGTGAACTGGGGAGTCAGTAACCGGCTCTACCGGAATGAGCAGAATGACGGGAACTTCCTGAAGGTTCGGCTGAAGGGGACTGTGAGCAACGCTGATGCCGTGGGCGCCAAGGTTATGGTCGTCAAGGGTGGCCAGTTGATAGGATTCCAGGAGGTCAAGACCCTGACGGGATTCTGCTCGCAGGCTCCCCTCGAGTTGCACTTCGGTCTTCCCGGTCCAGGGGTTTACACGATTCAGGTCCAGTTCCCCAGCGGCCTCACCGCTACCGGCAGTTATCAGAGCGGGCAGAGTGTTGTTATTGTAGAGGGTGGATGATT
>QIEJ01000027.1 GCA_003228585.1 Pseudomonadota bacterium | reverse complement strand
GGATCTCGTCCTTGGTCATCCACATCATCTCCATACTAAAGCCTCCGTGATTGCTCTATTGTGATTATCGCCCCGACATAATACCATGTTTCGCGGCAAGGAGGATCGAGAAGCAGACACGGGGACACGGTCTTGCGATAGGGCGCATGGGCGAGGGGGAGCGTGGGAGATGGGGCGTGCGTGCGCTCGTCATTGCGAGGAGTCACGCCAGCGGCGTGACGACGAAGCAATCCAGGATCGCCGCGCTCCCACAGATAACTGGTTGCTCGCGATGACAGAGATGAGACCTTAGACCTTGGACTTTAGACATGGAATCTGAAGAACGACTAAAACAGTTCCGAAGAAAGATAGAAAACGCCGAAGGATTTCTCTTCGACCTCGACAACACCCTGTATCCCAGGGAAAAAGGTGTTTTCGACCGGGTTAACGAGCGTATTGACAGGTATGTCATGCGTTTGACGGGAAAGACTCCAGGGGAGGTTGGAATCCTGCGCAGGGATTATATGGGCAGTTACGGTACGACCCTTCAGGGACTCATGAGACATCATAATGTTCAACCTGAACTGTTTCTTGATGATGTCCACGATATTCATTTCGATGGATTGCTGGAACCGAACCCGGTTCTGCGGGGTCTGCTCTCGGGGATTCATTTACCCAAGGTCGTTTTTACGAACGGTTCGGCCAGTCATGCAGTCAGGGTGCTGGATGCTCTTGGAGTTTCCGAGTGCTTCGAGGATATCTGTGATCTCAAAGCCACGGGTTTTCTTGGCAAACCGCATCGTGAGTCCTATCGAACTGCCGCCAGTATGGTTGGGAGCGCTGTGGACAGAACAGTATTTGTCGACGACCTGGAGATCAACATTCGTGCCGCCATCGAGTGCGGCATGTCCGCCGTCAGGGTGGGAAAGTCCGAATCTGATTCGCTGGACCTGGCGGTGGAAAGGATTCAGGATCTTGAGAGGGCTTTCCAGGGGTTGCCGTGGTTCCGGCCAGGGTAACAAGAGGGGGAGCATGGGCGATGGGGCGAGGGGGCGAGGGGGAGCATGGACGTAAGGGCGTGAGTGCGTGTGGGCGCTCGTCATTGCGAACTGGTTGGCTCGTGAAGCAATCTGGTTTAGGCGAGACTGCCTCAGTCGCTGATTATGCTTCCCGGATTGCCACGTCCCCTTCGACAAGCTCAGGGTCCTCGCAATGACCGCGTTCTCTTTTGGATATTGCCCCTCGACTTCGCTCGGGGTCCTGAGCCTGTCGAAGGAGATATTGGATCTTGGATTCGAATCTTGAACCAGAAACCAGAAACTCTGAATAAAGGACATCTGTAAATGAAACTCTTATCCCAAGGAAAAGCTCTGCAAATACCAACAGTTACAGCTGTTTTGTTAATGCTGACAATAATGGCCCTGTCGCTTGTCATAGTTCCCGGTGTATCTGCCTTTGTCGATCGTGGAGAGATTATCACCCGGATTCTCCCAAACGGGCTGGAGGTCCTGGTCAGAGAGGACCCGGCTCAGTCGGTTGTAGAACTTCAGATCTGGGTGGGAGTTGGAAGTCGGGATGAGCCCGTGGGACAGGAAGGCATCGCCCATCTCTTCGAGCACATGCTTTTCAAGGGCACCGACAAAAGGGGCGTAGGGGAAATAGCAGCCGCTATCGAATCCGCCGGCGGGGACATTAACGCCTACACCTCCATGGATCAAACCGTATACCATATCACCATAGCCGCTGATTATTTCCTTACAGCCATGGATGTTATCTCCGATGCGATTCAGAACTCATCTTTTGATAAAGATGAACTGGAACGGGAAAAGCTGGTTGTAATTGAGGAGATTCACAGGGGTCAGGATAATCCGGTCCGGGCCTTCTCGGAGGAACTCTTCCGTACGGCCTTCACGGTCCACCCCTACGGCCGCCAGATAATAGGAACGGAGGAATCCGTAGCCGGGATTTCCCGGAGGGACATGGTTAAATTTTTTAAAAACTGGTACCGGCCGGGGAACATGAAACTGGTTGTGGTCGGGAGGGTCAGGGCAGAGGAAGTCTCCGAGGCTGCCAATTCACTTTTTACGTTTCCAGATGCGCAGGGAGCCGACCGCCAGGAGGTCGTTGAGCCGGCACAGACCAGCCTCAGGACCTTCAGGGTCCAGAGAGACACTGATCCGGCCCGGATAACTCTGGCTTTCCCCGTCGGTTCCCTGACAGATCCGGAGACCCCCGTCTACGATCTTCTGGCTGCGATCCTTTCCCAGGGCAACAGTTCACGGCTGCCCATCAGCCTCCGTGACAAAGGGATCGTTCTTTCGGCATGGGCGTATGCGTACACTCCCCGGGACCCCGGAATTTTCGTTTTTGGCGCTACTGTGGGACAGGACAAGGTCAAGGGAGGGCTCGAGGGGATCCTTGAGCAGATCGCTCTTCTCCAGAATGAACCCGTTTCCAGGGAGGAGATCGACAGGGCCAGAAATCAGATTCTCAACGAGCGGATCTTCGATCGTGAAAGGGTTGAGGGACAGGCCAGAGAGATCGGTTATCTGGCTCTGAACCTGGGCGACACAACCTTTAGCGATGTCTACCTGTCCCGGATCCAGGCCGTCGATGCCACGGATCTCATGGCAGCTGCAAGGCGCATCTTCTCTCCGGAGAGGGCAACGGTGGGTTTCCTGACAAGGGAAGAGGACGCACCCCCGTCGGATGAAATGATTGAGGAGCTGTTGATCGGGTCCCTTTATCCTGATATGAGTGAGGCGGACTCTGCCCAGCGCCCCCTTGTTTTCAGAAGCCGGCTCCCCAACGGCATCACTCTGCTGGTCCGCGAGGACCACCGGCTTCCTCTGGTTGCCATACGCATGGGTGTTCTGGGTGGAGTGCGATTCGAGAATGTCGACAACCAGGGGGCTTTTAACCTGCTGGCTCATCTCCTTACCCGGGGTACGCGGAAGATGTCAGCTGCCGAGATGGCGCTTGCCCTTGACGGCATGTCGGCCTCTCTTGGAGGTTTCTCCGGCCGTAACAGTTTCGGGGCCGTGGGTAGATTTCTCAGCCGGGACATTGATGAGGCGCTTTATCTCATGCGCCAGGTTCTGACCGATGCCGTTCTGCCTGAGGATGAACTCGAGCTTTACAAGGAGAGGATAATCAATGCCATCAGGGCCCGGAAGGACGATATGACCATGTTCGCATTGGATACTTTCCGGGCGGCTCTGTTTCAGGATCATCCTTACAGGTTTTCCACTCTGGGCACTGAGGAAAGTGTCCGTTCAATGACACGGGATGATCTTCTGGAGATCTACAGAAATGTTGTCAGACCCGAAGGGATTGTGATTTCCGTGGCCGGGGACGTACAGGTCGCGGACATATACCGTCTGGTTGAAAAGTATTTCGGTGATCTGAACGGCGCCAGGTATGACCCCGGTCCGCTGCCCATTGAGATGTCCAGATCGGGTATCCACTCCCAAAGGGTGGAGAGGGATGACAAAGCCCAGACCCACGTGGTCCTGGGGTATCTCGGGCCCACCGTGAACTCCCCGGACCGGGACAGTCTGGATGTGCTCAACGCCATCCTTGCCGGCCAGGGTGGAAGGTTGTTCGCCGAACTGAGGGACCGCAGATCCCTCGCGTACAGCGTCTTTTCCTTTGTAGCACCCGGGGTGGATCCCGGTTATGTGGCCTTCGGGATCGGTGTGTCCCCGGAACGGGAAAAGGAGGCTGTCGAAGGATTTCTGGAGCAGATCCGGCTTATTCGTGATGAACCGGTGTCTGTGGAGGAGTTGGAAAGGGCGAAAAAGTACCTCATCGGCAGCCATATGATCGGCCTGCAGGATCTGAGATCAAGAGGTGACGAGGTGTTTTTTCCTGAGTTGTATGGGCGGGATTTAGAGAGTGCCCTGCAGTTTGCCCAGAGAATTGGGTCCGTGACCGCCGATCAGGTCCAGGGGGCCGCAAGAAAGTATCTGGATCCGGAAAACTACACACTGGCTGTGGTGGCGGGAGGGGGAAGGGCAGACACGGAGACACGGTGACGCGGCGAAATGCGTAGTCATTGCGAATCACGCCGTCGGCGTGATGAAGCAATCCCGGG
>QIEJ01000151.1 GCA_003228585.1 Pseudomonadota bacterium | reverse complement strand
GGAACACACTCCATGATTTTTTCCATGGTCAGAAAGCCCTGATGACCCTGCCACCCTTCCGGAGGGGCCGCGAGGACATGGACGACCCTGAAGGACGGGTTCTCATCCTGCATCTTCTCGAACTCATCACGGAAGGCTATCTCATCAACGGTCGAATTGGCGTAAAGAAGACAATGCTCTCCGGGTAGCTGCCTGTCATGAAGGTACCGAAGGATGCTCCTGACCGGGGTGGTCCCGATGCCTCCCGCGATAAAAACAACCCTGTTCTCACCTCCCGTGCATGTCATGTTCCCGGCAGGACCCCGGAAGCGAACCTCGTCGCCGGGTTTCAGGCTGTCGATAGTCGTGCTGAAACGGGACCCGGTCAACCTCTTGGTGAACTCCAGATACGGTTCAGTGGGAGAGGAGGAGAAGGACAGCGGTTTGGACTCCGTGTTCTGTCCGGGCAGCGGGGTGAACAGGGCCCACTGCCCCGGCTGGTATTGGAACCCGGCAGGCTTTTCCATACGTATGCTCTTGCTTGTCGGGGTCCTGGAAATAACCTCGGTGACTTTTACAGTGTGTTCATCCATGACAGTGTCGCAAAAAGTCCAAGCGGGACTTTTTGCTCCTTAAAATCGATAAAAACACACCCGGCCTGCCTGCGTCAACTCACCTCTCCCCGGCAAGCCCTGGAAATTTCGCCGCCGCAATGGCAAAGAGAAAGAAAACGGTAGCCAGCAGCACAATGGCCCCCGATGCAGGTAGATCCAGATAGTATGCAGAGAAAAGTCCTCCAAGGACGGAGACAACCCCCGTCAGGCAGGACAGGATGATAGCCATTCTGAAATTCACGGCCAGTTGAAGTCCGGTAGCTGCCGGGATCACGATGAGGGCGGCCACCAGGAGAAGCCCCACCACCTTCATGGCCAGAACAACCGTGACCGCGGTCAGGACCGCCAGAACAGTGTCCAGCCGATTAACCTTTATTCCAGAAGTCTTTGCCAGTTCATGGTCGAAGGTGACGAAAACAAGATCGTTGTAATTCAGAATGACCGTAAGCAGCACCACGACTGCCAGAGCACCTGCTACCTGGACCTCCACAGTTCCGATGGCCAGGATGTTGCCGAACAGATAGCTGAACAGCTCCACGCTGAATTTGCCCGACACACTGGCGATGACAATACCCAGGGCCATCCCCGCACTGGAGACGATTCCAATGGCCGTGTCCCCGTGAACCCCGGTTCTCTCCCGCAGTTTGATAATAAAGATGGAACACAGCACCGCTACGACCATGGCAGCGGCCAGGGGAGAGACATTGAGAAACAGTCCCAGAGCGACACCCCCGAAGGTGACGTGGGCCAGACCGTGGCCTATCATGGCGTCTCGCCTGAGAATGAGGAAAACGCCGAGGATGGAGCAGGTAAGGCCGATGAGAACACCGGAAAGAATGGCCCTCTGCATGAAACCGAACTGAAGAATCTCCATAATCAGTGGCTGTGGCACACAATGTGAGCGTCAGGCCCGAATAATCTGGTGGCCTGCATCGAACTGCAGAACTCCTCGTGGCTTCCGTGGAAAATGAGGTTCTGGTTGAGACATGCCACCTGCCGGACGTGCTTGGTGACCACACTGATGTCATGAGTAACCAGTACCAGAGTGATCTCCTTCTCACGGTTGATGCGATCGAGCATGTCGTAAAATTGCGTCTGTGTTGAGGCGTCCACACCCGCCGTGGGCTCGTCGAGGATCAGGGCCGAAGGGCCGGAGGCGAGGGCGCGGGCGATGAACACCCTCTGCTGCTGTCCCCCGGACATGGCGCCGATCTTTCTCCCCGTGAAGGTTTCCATCCCCACCAGCTCAAGAGCATCATTGACAGCTTTTGCGTCCGATGCCCCGAGGAAGCGGGGGAATTTTTTACCGGCCAGCAGGCCCATGGCGACGATCTCCCGGACTGAGGCGGGAAACAGAGAATCAAGTTCAGTGGCCTTTTGAGGGATGTACCCGACCTTGTGCCACTGAGTGAAATCCCTGATGTCCTGTCCCATGAGCCGGATCGTGCCCTGGCTTGGCTGGAGCAATCCGAGAATACACTTGACCAGGGTCGACTTACCCGAACCGTTGGGTCCGATGAGAGCAAGAAAATCTCCCCTGCGTACGTCAAGAGATATACTGTCCAGAACGAGATCGGTCCCGTAGCGGAAAGATACATTGTCCACCGATATCAGAGAGCCAGGTTCATCCACATTTCCACCCTTTCATCAGATTGACAAGGTTTTCTTCCATAAGAGAGATGAAAGTCGTCCCTCTCTCCCACTGGGCCTCGGTCAGGTTGCCTCCCGGGTTCAGGCTGAGTGTGCTGACACCTGCCTCTCTGGCGACAACCCTGGCGAGCCTGGGATTGACCAGGTCCTCGAAGTATACCACCTTTAAACGCTTGTCCCTGAGGGTTCTCACTATGGCGGCGACAAGTTTTGGGCTGGGTTCGGAATCAGGGCTGGTGCTGTAGATGGATATCTGGTTCAGGTCATATCGTGCTGCCAGTGGACCGAACGCCGCATGACCTCCGAATACGAATGTCCTGGGCCGGCATTTTCTCAAGGATTGAAAATACAGGTCGTCCAGCTCCCGGAGCCTTTCATTGTACGCCTCGGCATTGTCCTGGAAGTAGGTTTCATGATCCGGAAAGGCTTCGGACATCGAGTCTGCCAGGTAGGTCACGATCAATGAAGCGTCCGCAAAGTTCAGCCAGACATGAGGATCGCGTGATAAAGGTCCTCGAGTGCCCCGCTGGGATTTAAGACCCTCAATAACCTCCAGGACCAGGTGGTCCTCTTCCGGGAGTGCTTTTAAGAGGCTCGCAATCCAGGGTTCCATCTCCTCGCCCATATAGATAAAGACATCCGAGTTGTTGATTCTGACGATGTCGCTGGGCCTCGGCTCCCAGGTGTGGGGTTCGGCGCCAGTCGGCAGAAGGAGACTCACATCGACGGCTTCACCTCCTACCTCCCTTGCGAATTCGTAGAGGGGGAACAGAGTTGTTACAACCGTCAAACGTTCAGCGGAAGCTACTGATGGGACTATGATCAGACAGATTAAAAAAATGTGGAACATCCATTTCATAAGAAGTAGCACCTTTCCCTGATTCTTTACGCTGAACGTTTAACGGAGTACTTACGTACTCAACTCAACCACATCCCCATCCAGCAGGACGTAGTCGGTGGAGACCCGTTGGCCGTCGAAGACCTCGCTGCCCCAGACCCTGGCGAACTTGAGCTTTCTCTCGATGTCTTTGTGGACCGAACGGGCCAGATCACCGATGGAGGCTCCTTCCCTCAGGACGAAGGGAGCTGAGAGGTCAGGATCCTTGCCGGGGGGTTTGGAGTAAACACGGATGAGCTTCATTGAGCTTTTAAGAAGTTCCTTGAAATCCTCGAGACCGGCCCCGGTTTGAACCGAGGTCGGATGAACAGGTGGAAGATCCTCGAAGAGATCAGCCAGGACCGACAAGCGCCCGGCGGCGTCATCCATACGGCACTTGTTGCCGAGATAGATCGAGGGAATTTCAGCCCACCCGTCCTCGGAGAAACCCTTCTCGCCATCGGGGGGGACAAGACGGATCTTCAACGAGTCGAGGACGGAGTGCGCAGCCTCCCACTGCTCGATGAGGTCATCCCGGGACAGGTCAAAAACCATGGCAGCCATGTCCGCGTTGCGGATGACCGTGGAGATCCATCTCTCTGTGACATTGGGGTCGAGAGCCGGAGTGTCGACCAACTGGATGGGGATGCCCTGGTGAAACAGCATGCCCGGCTGTGGGATCCTTGTAGTGAAGGGATAGTCGGCGATCTGAGGCTCCGAGTTGGTCAGGACCGACATCAGCGAGGATTTACCCGAGTTGACCGGTCCGATAAGGACAACCTGGGCCGCACCCTCCCTGGGGACGTGGGACGGATCCGCCCGCTTCCCCCCCTTCTTTTTCTGTGCCTCTGCCTGGTCCTTCCATTTGGCGATGCGCTTTTTTATCTCGCCCTGGATCTTCTGTGTCCCCTTGTGCTTGGGGACGAGGGCGAGCATCTTCTTTAAGGCCTCGAGCTTGGCCTCAGGAGTGTCGGCCTGCCGGAATTCTTCTTCGGC
>QIEJ01000188.1 GCA_003228585.1 Pseudomonadota bacterium | reverse complement strand
ACAACGCATATGGAGGCGTCATCGTGCCAGTCGAGGGTCACCTCGTCCAGCCGTTCATCGATGACGGCATCCATGATCTCGACCAGGTCCCCGTCCATGCGCATAAACAGGGGCTGGGCTTCCGGGTCACCGAATCGGGCGTTGAACTCCAGGACCCTGGCCTTGCCGTCCTTGATCATCAACCCCGCATAGAGCACTCCCTTGTAGGGACGCCCCTCTGACGCCATGGCCTGAACCGTGGGGATCATGATCTCGTCCATGGTCTGCTGAAACAGCTCCGCAGTTACCACCGGAGCGGGGGAGTACGCACCCATTCCGCCAGTGTTGGGTCCCTTGTCCCCGTCGAAGATCGGTTTGTGGTCCTGGGAGGTGGCCATGGGAAGCACGGTCTTTCCATCCGAGAATGCCAGGAAGGAGGCCTCCTCGCCGACAAGAAACTCCTCGATAACGACCCTGTCGCCCGCGTCGCCGAAACGCCGTTCCTCCATTATTATCTGGATGGCTTCCTCGGCTTCCTTGAGGGTCTGACAAACGATGGCGCCCTTGCCGGCCGCAAGGCCGTCCGCCTTGACGACGATTGGAGCGCCGGTCTGTTTCAGATGTGCGCGGGCAGGGCCGGGTTCAGAGAAGACCTGATAGGATCCGGATGGGATGCCGTACCTGGCCAGAAGGTTCTTGGTGAAGACTTTGCTCCCCTCGATCTCGGCGGCGGCTTTGCTGGCGCCGAAAATCCGCAGACCCGCCTCTTCGAAGGCGTCCACGATACCGAGGGTAAGAGGGAGTTCGGGACCCACAGCAGTCAGGCCGATCCCCTCAGTTCGCGCGAAATTCACCAGGGCCGGTATGTCCTCCACATCGATATGGACCGTTTCCGCCTCCCTGGCGATCCCCGCGTTACCGGGAGCGCAGTAGACCTTTTCCACACGGGAGGACTGGTTGAACATCCACACCATGCTGTGTTCCCGTCCCCCGCCGCCAACCACAAGAACTTTCATTTAAACCTCCTTGGAGAAAATTTACCACAGAGAGCACAGAGATCACTGAGAAGGACCTGGGTTATTGAAAAACCACCGGAAACTTTGTTCAGCTTTTCCTCTGTGTCCTCCGTGTCCTCTGCGGTGAAAATTAATGCCTGAAATGCCGGATTCCCGTGAACACCATCGCCAGGCCGTGTTCATCAGCGGCCTGGATGATCTCCTCGTCCCTCACCGAGCCCCCGGGTTGGATAAGGGCAGTGACTCCCGCCTCCGCTGCCGCGTCAATGCCGTCCCGGAACGGGAAAAAAGCATCCGACGCAAGCACGGTACCTTTGATGAGAAGGTTGGCTCTCATGATACCTATTTTCGCCGAGTCCACGCGGCTCATCTGTCCCGCGCCCACCCCCACTAACTGGGCATCCGCTGCATATACAATGGCGTTGGATTTTACATGTTTGGCGATGATCCACGCAAACCGCATGGAGGCCATCTCTTCCCCTGTGGGCTGCCTTTTGCTGACTACCTTGAGGCTGTCCTCGTTCAGGGTCAGAAGGTCTCTTCCCTGGACCAGAAACCCACCTCCGGCACTGCGAACGAAGGGAATAGTGGGGTCAAAATCAGGCTTGTCCAGACCCGGAAGGAGAAGGATGCGCAGGTTCTTTTTTGTCTTGAGAACGTCCAGAGCCCCGGTTGAATAGGCCGGGGCAACTATCACCTCGGTGAAGACCCTGGCCACCTCCCCGGCAGCCTCCCTGTCCACCTCCCGGTTGAAACCCACTATGCCCCCGAAAGCGGAAACAGGGTCCGTTAGCATGGCCATCCTGTGAGCCTGGGCCGGACTATCACTCACAGCGGCACCGCATGGATTTGTGTGCTTGATGATAACGCAGGCCGGCTTGTCGAACTCCATGATCAACTGGACCGCAGCGTCCGTGTCCAGGATGTTGTTGTATGACAACTCCTTGCCCCAGAGCTGCTCGGCGCCGGCCAGCACAGGCTCGGTAGTGCCGGGACCAGCATAGAAGGCCGCCTGTTGATGGGGATTCTCACCGTAACGGAGATCCTGGATCTTGGACCCCCCCATGATGAGCGTGTCTGGAAAGCCTGCTTCTCCGGTTCTGTTGCCCTCCTCATCCAGGCCTGACAGGTAGGAAGATACGGCGGAGTCGTACAGACACGTATGGGTGAAGGCCTCCCTGGACAGGGCGAGCCGGGTGGCGAAGGAGATACCCACCTCGTTGGTGATCTCGTCCAGGACAGCCCCGTAGCGGTCAGGGTTGACCACGACTGCTACCGATGGGTAATTCTTGGCCGCCGCCCGGACCATGGCAGGCCCGCCGATGTCGATCATTTCCAGGGCCTGCTCCAGGGTTGTTTCAGCTTTATCCACGGTCTTCTCAAAGGGGTAAAGGTTCACGACAACGAGATCAAACGGAGCAATCCCGTGCTCCTGAAGCTGGTTCATGTGGCCCGGTACGTCCTTGCGAGCCAGTATTCCGCCGTGAATCCGCGGGTTCAACGTCTTGACTCTCCCATCCAGGATCTCGGGAAAGCCGGTGACTTCGCTCACCAGGGTAACCTGGATGCCCGCTTCCTGCAGGGCCCTGGAGGTCCCGCCGGAGGAGACGATCTCAATGCCCATCTCCACGAGGGATCGGCAGAAGGGAACCAGGCCCGTTTTGTCCCAGACACTGACAAGTGCTCTGCTGACCGGAAGTGGTGCTTTCATGGAACTCCCCTCGTAGATATATGCGGTGGATTGTCAGGTTGGATCGGAAAAAATACTTTTACACGGGATAGTCGGGAGGGTCAACTTATTCGTCATGAAGAGGCTGGGGGGAGACGCGATGGGGAGAGTGGGCGAGGGGGAGATCAGACGCGGAGACACGGTGGGGAGCATGGGCGTGAGACTGACGCGGGGACGCGGGGAAATGCGTTGTCATTGCGAGGAATCCCGCTTATCGCCGGATGACGAAGCAATCTCAACAATATGTGACTGCTTCAGTCGCAGAACGCCTCGTGTGAACGGGTGGTTTCGACCATCTGGGATTGCCGCGTCAGCCATATTAATCAGGCCTCCTCGCAATGACAGGCGCAAAGTCTGGAATTTGGGATTTAGAATCAACTAACTTAAGATGTTTATTGATTTCGATTTTCCTGTGAACTTCCCGATTCTGGAGAAGAAGACGTTTCTGGAGTCAAGGATTTTCTCAAGGCTTTCAACCCGTCCAGGTTCCACTGAGATGAGCAGCCCCCCGGATGTCTGGGGATCGTACAAAGGGATGAGGAGGTCATCAGGGTGGTCTCCCCTGTACACCATGCCGTCCAGGAACTTGATGTTGTCATAGGCGCCGGCGGGCACCATCCCGGAGTTTATCATCTCAGGGATGTTGCCCATGAGGGGGATGGAGGAATGATCAAGTTCGGCTCCCAAGGCTGCCCCACGGCACATCTCGGCGAGGTGGCCGAGAAGGCCGAAACCGGTGACGTCGGTCATGGCGGTTGCTCCAGCTTCGACGGCTGCCTGCGCCGCTTCACTGTTGAATGTTTTCATCCATAGAGTAGCTTCAGTGAGAAGTGCGTCAGGTACCATCTCCCCTTTCAGAGCTGTCGACGCGATCCCGGTTCCCAATGGTTTGGTCAGGTAGATCAGGTCCCCGTCCCTGGCCCCCGCATTGGTCACAATCCGGTCAGGATGAACTGTGCCGGTTACGGCAAGTCCGAACTTGATCTCAGGGTCCTCCAGGGTATGGCCTCCAACAAGGGTGCATCCGGCCTCCCCGAGAGCAGCAAGGGCACCAGTCAGAATCTCCGAGGCCTTTTCATTGGGCAGATCGCACGGCTCGAAAGCGAGGAAGGACAGGGCGGTCAGGGGGCGCCCTCCCATTGCGTAAATGTCAGACAGGGCGTTGACAGCGGCGATGAATCCGAAATCGCAGGGATCATCCACAACGGGTGTGATGATGTCTACGGTCTGAACGAGAGCGGTGTCCTCGGTCAGAAGGTACACGCCCGCATCGTCTGACGTCCGGGTTCCCACCAGCAAGCGCGGATCGGAAACGGCCCTTTCCTGAATCGGAGCCAACAACTTCTCCAGATCACCCGGACCCAGTTTGGCGGCTCAACCGGCCGCTTTGACCATGCCGGT
>QIEJ01000028.1 GCA_003228585.1 Pseudomonadota bacterium | reverse complement strand
GAACAACGACCGTCTGCTTTTCGATTCTATACACCACCCGGTAATCCCCCACCCGGAGCTTCCAATAGCCCTTCAGGGTTTTTCTCAGGGGCTGACCGTACTCGTGGGGGGCATTGGCGAGTCTTTGTTCAATGGCCTTGCGAATCCTTTGGCGGACGGCTTTGGAAAGGCGTGGGATGTCTTCGTCGCGAACCTGGGGATGGTAGCGAACGGTGAAGTGCGTGTTATTCCCAGACATCTTCGTGGTCGAGAAGCTCTGCTCGCTTGGCGGTCCGGTCCCTGGCCTCTGCGAAACGGGTCAGGCCGATATCCTCCCTCAGTTCCAGGGCTTCCCTGAGCAGGTCCCTGGCTGCCATGGAGAGAGACACCCCTTCTTTCCTGGCGAGTTCCGAAACAGCCTTGTAAAGCGGCTTCTCCAGGACCACGTTGATCCTCGGGTTCTTGGTGGGCATGTTTGATCCTCCCGGGGTTAAGTGTAACACTTTTGATACACTTTTTGAAGATTTAATCCTGTCAATCCTGTCTTTAGCCCCTTCGGGGAGTGCGGTGCGGCAGACGCTTCGGTGCGAGCGCTTCGATGCGTCCGGTGCGGCTCGACTGACTCGATTGATGCGGTGAAATTGAAAAAACTTGCTGCTACTTTTCCTTTCCCAGGTCAGCGGGCTCTCTCCGGCGTCGTCAGGTCATCTGGCGGCACATGGGGAAAGGGGCGTTCGCCGGGCTCCCCGCGGGCGGGCAGCATCGCCGTGGCCCGAGCCACGGCCGTCTTGACGTCGGGGAATTTGCGCTTCAGATGCACGGCGAAGGAGAAGGGAGACGGCTTGGAGTAGAGTTTGAGCACCCTCATGAAGAAGCGGTTTTGACGTTTCCACTTCCTGTTGGTTCGGCGCGCGTAAACGTAGACGGCCGCATCCAGGATCCTGAATCTGGCCAGTTTAAGGAGGCTTCCCATACGGCTGTAGAACCGGCTGTGTGCCTTCAGTTGGACCCTCTGAAGTGCGCGGGGCGTCAGGTGCCGAGGGTTGTGGACCACATGGTGGCCGTCGTAAAGGGTCCAGTCGTCGAACAGGAGACGTCCCTCTCTCCTGAGTCGGTCGAACATCTCCGTACCGGGGATGGGGGTGAGGAGCAGGAACTGAGCGGTGGTGATGGGCATCCGACGGGCGAAACGGAGGGTGGCCTTCAGCGAATCCCGGCTGTCGGAATCCAACCCTAATATGAACATGCCGTGCACGCCGATGCCGGCCCTTTTCACGGCCCGTGCCGCTGCTCTCATCTCCTCGGGGGACTGAGACTTGTTGAGTTCGTCGAGGGCTTCCTGATTGACCGACTCGAAACCGATGAAGACAGTTTTGCAGCCGGACCGGCCCATGGCCTCGAGGAGCTCCGGGTCCCTGGAAATGTCCGTACGGACCTGAGCCGACCAGACGAAGGAGAGGCCACGGTCGATGATTCCCCGGGCAATGGCCAGAGCGTGCTCACGGTCCGCGTTGAAGTTGTCGTCGTAGAAGAATATGTGCGTGGCCCCGTCGTTGTACTGACCGAGCTCGTCGAGAACATTTTCAACGGTCCGCTTGCGCAGCTTTCTTCCGAACATCTTCGACACGGAGCAGAAGTTACATGCGAAGGGACACCCCCGTGTGGTCTGCAGAGGAACGACCCGCTTTCCGGACATGCCGATGGAACCGAAGCTTCTGACCAGGGACAGGTCGGGGAAGGGCAGCGAGTCCAGATCCATTACAGGAGGCGCCTGAGGGTTGTGAACCGTCTCGGTCCCCCGGCGCCAGGACAGTCCAGGCACGGCGCTCATCTCCCTGTTTCCCTCGAAATACCCGGCCAGGGCGGCAACAGCTTCCTCGCCCTCTCCCCGGACCACAAAGTCCGCGTGGTCCAGACCCTCCTCGGGAAGGAAGGTTACGTGGGGGCCGCCCAGAACCACCGGGACTCCGAGAGCCCGGATCTCCTCGGCCAGGGCATAGGCGCGTGGAGCTGTGGGCGTAATGGTGGAAATGCCCACGAAATCAGCCTGGATGATCTCGGTGAAATCGATGTCGTCCGCTTCTTCGAGATGCACGCTGGCGTGCCAGCCCCGATCCCTCAGGATGGTGGCGAGCAGCACACTGCCCAGACGGGGAATGGCATAAGCGGAGAAAACATGGGGACTGGAAGCCCTCGGTTCGATAAACACCGCACGTCTCATTGTCTCGACCATGGAACACCTCCCGTGGAACAACAGGGGATTGAAAGGCTGGACCTGACTTCCCGGCCCGTCAAGCCGAATGATCAGGAATCTCGAGGCTTGAACTTCATGGTCCCTTTATCGTAGGGCAGGTCAAGGTAAAGGTTCTGGTCCCTGAGGAAATAGATGGCGGCCTGGCCCAACTCCTTCAGGAACACAGTGTCGAGGGACTCGGGTGGGCACATGGCCATCGTCGAATGGGTCACTGTAATGGTGATGCGGCTGCCCTCTGTCTCCCAGGTTCCTCCAGCCATGTTGCAGTCAGCTTTGACCGAGATCGTCCCATCTGGATTGAGCATGAGGTTATAATTTGTGGAGTCGGGTGGAACGGCCTCGGTATCGTTGGAATACCGGGTCCCCTCCCACTGCCATGTCAATCCGGTTATCTTCGCAGCGGAACCCGGTCCTGCCCCGGATTCAGCAGAAGGGGAAGGTCCGGCAGCGCATCCCGCCGCAATGATTAAAACGAACATGATTATCGGGAATTTTTTTAATCTGTTCTTATTCACGCTTCTTAAGTCCCTGTTCCCTGGTTTTTGGGTCACCCGAGAAATGATATATACGCATTATCGTAATGAATCACAAAAAATACAACATGTGATTTAGAGTTTGTGGCCAACGTGGCAATCTCAATTCCCGGGATCGCTGCTTTCCACCCTCCCCTTGGTCCCCTCACCTCACCTCTGTCCTCTCCCGCCAGGGAGAGGATTTTTTCAATGTGTCCCTCCGCGCACTCAGCGGTGAATTAAATTCCTCTGTCTGGTTTAATGCCCTGATCCTTTCTGGATCGTTGCAAGGAACCGCGACCTTAGCATATCGCTCATGAGGGCGGCCTTGACCGGCGGCAGTTTAAGTACGCCCCCGACGAAGCCCCTCATGAACTGGTGGTTTATGTTGTCCGGCTCGGGGAACAGCTGGTTCTGGAGGGTTCCCCTTTCCAGGGACTGGAGAATGATCCGCTGGAAGGTGTTCTCGGGATGCAGGACCCGCTGCTCCCGTGCCACCAGCTTCATGGATCCGGGATTGCATTTCAGGGCGCACACCCCGCAGCCGAGGCAGATGGACTCATCCACCACCGGGTCCTTCTTCCTGCCCGTACCCGGAACGGTGTTTTGAACCATCTCGATGGCGTCGATGGTGCAGGCTTTGGCGCAGGCGCCGCAGCCGTTGCAGGTGTCCTCATCCCATTGAGCGATGAAGCTGGAGGTCACGATGGCGTTGGGATACCCGTGCCTGCTTATGCCCAGAAGGGCCAGGCAGCAGCACCCGCAGCAGTGGCACATGAACCCGCATCCGTCCTGGACGTTGTCGGCGTTGATGACCAGGGCCATCTCTTTTGACTCTGCCAGGTTCTCGAGCATCCCGGTTCTGGAGATCTCCCTTGCGAAGTTGTGCCGGATCATGTGATCGGCCGACCTTCCCAGGGTGGAGCACTTGCCCATGGGGATGTCGCATTCTTTCTCCTCGTTGTGGTGCTTTTTGTGGCGGCAGGAGCACAGGCTTTCAGCGAACACGTCGGACGCTTCGATGATGGCCTCGGCCCTCTCGTAGTCCAGGATCTCGACGAATTCGGATTGGGTGACGGTGTCCTCCCAGGGCATCGTCCGCATCACCGTAACCTTCTCTCCCTTTGCGAAATTGGCTGCCCAGAAGACGTCGTTCTTTTCCATATATTCGCCAAAAAGCCTGGATATCCTGCCCATGTCCAGCCCATCCCCCGTCCTCATCATGGTGAACTCGAAGATCCCGATGATCATGGGGGAAGGCATGAAGTAGCTCCGCCCCCTTATGTGTACGTCAATCCCTCCAGAATGTTCTGCAGCCTGGTTTTGTCGTACCCCGTGATCTTGACGATCTTGGCGAATCGCGACAGGCCAAACGGCATGCGCACAACGACATCAGCCTCTTCAGGGGAGTAGAGCTCCCTGAGGATAGCGTGGAAGGTCTCGTTCCACGGCGTCCTCACCGAGAGGTTGTCGATCTTCTTGCCAAGGTTTCTGTAAATGTCTTTTCCGACTAAATGGCCCATGGTTCAGCTCCGGCTGTCAAGCTCCCGTAAATGATCCCAGTTTGGAATCCAAAATCCAAGATCCAAAATCCAAAACATTCTCACGCCCGTTTTCTATTTTGCCATCTTTGGGTCCAAAGTGCCCGTCACTGCGAGATCCCTGAGTCATGCCGCTGGCGGGGTCGAAGGGGGCGTGGCAGTCTCGGGGTTATGAATAAACTCCCCTCACCAAACCTCTCCCGAGGGAGAGGGATTTCCAGGAAATCAGGTGTTGAGCCTTGTTAACATGGATAAAAGTGAACTTTGGTCCATGTATGCAAGGTCTCAACCGACTTTTGGTGAGGGGAATGCGCTCTTCTTTGCGAGCTTGGCGGCTTTAGTGAGTCATCACGCCTGCGGCGTGATGTGTGTGACGAACGAGCGTGAGACATTTTTCCCCGTGAAACCCCGCCTGCCCTGAGCCTGTCGAAGGGTGGAGCAGCCTCCAAATGGCTGCGCTGTGGTTCAAGCTCTTATCATGAGGAGCAAAAGGTGTCTTTCGGGTTAAATACGAAGTGAAGCTGGTTTTCTGCGAAACCGAGCGTTTAAGCCCGAAAGGCCCCTTTTTATTGCACTCCACATATTTGATTTTCACCCATTCC